>JBAZQB010000004.1:0-300000 GCA_041645435.1 Methanoregula sp. | reverse complement strand
TGATCGCCATGGGGATCTATGATCTCAACCGGTTACCGAAAGATACGGTAATCAAAAACCTCATACGGGCTAAAGGTCAGAAAAAGAAGCATTTCTTCTCCTCCCATTACCGGGCTGACGGAGAAAAACGCTACGTCGAGATCTATTCAGGCCCGATCACAGTACAGGGAAAACCACACTTTTACTCGATCATTCACGATATCACGGATCGCAGGCTGGCTGAACAGGAGTTAAAGGAGAGCGAATCACGGTACAGCGCCCTCTTTACCAACAACTACTCGGTCTCGCTTCTCATCGACCCGGACACTGGCAGGATCATCGATGCAAACGGAGCGGCAGTGCAGTATTACGGGTATTCCCGCGATCAGCTGACCGCCATGGGGATCTATGATCTCAACCGGCTGCCGAAAGATACGGTTGTCCGAAACCTCAAACAGGCAAAAGGTCAGAAAGAGAAGTATTTTTTCTCCTCCCATTACCGGGCTGACGGAGAAAAACGCTACGTGGAGATCTATTCAGGCCCGATCACGGTACAGGGAAAACCCCTTTTTTACTCGATCATTCACGATATCACGGAAAGGAAGAAGGCTGAAGAAGCACTCCGGCAGAATGAAGCCACCTTAAACGTCATTCTCCAGAGTTCCCCGATACCGAAATTCGTTATCGACCGGAATCATCGCGTGATCTCCTGGAATAAAGCGCTTGAAGAGACCAGCGGGATCAGGGCACGCGATATCGTCGGGACAACCCGGCAATGGATGGCGTTCTACGAAAAGGAGCGCCCCTGTCTTTCCGACCTGTTAGTGGACGGGGCAACGGAAAGGATCCCCCGGCTCTACCGTGACAAGTATAAAAAATCGGAACTTGTTGAAGGCGCCTACGAGGTGACCGATTTTTATCCCCGGGTGGGGAAAGACGGGAAATGGCTGCATACCATTGCTGCTTCTATCATTGATAATGACGGCACGGTTATCGGTGCGGTTGAAACACTGGAAGATATCACGGTGTTTACCCATGCCCAGCAGTCACTCAAAGAGAGCGAGGAGCGGTACCGTACCCTCGTCGACAAGCTCCCGGATTACGTGATCGTCCACCGCGATGGCATCCTGCTCTACGTCAATCCTGCAGCAGCAGCCCGGATGGGATATGATGCGGACTCGCTCACCGGCAAACCGATCCTCCCCTTCATAGCCCCGGAGTATCACGATACCATGCGGCAGGCTGTTTCCCTGCGGATGGCAGGCAAGGAACTTCCCTCGTATGAGTTGAAGATTGCTGCACAGGACGGAACCTACCGTACGGTCCTTGTCAATGGTTCAATGATTATTTACAGAGGCAGGCCGGCGGATCTTAACGTGCTTACGGATATCACTACCTTAAAGCAGGCTGAAGAGACAATACGGGATGCAAAGGAGGATCTCGAGAAGCGGGTGACAGAGCGGACCGAAGACCTGGTAAAGGCAAATGAACAGCTGACAACCGAGATCGCGGCGCGAACGAAAGCCGAGCAGGAGATCACCCGTTCCTTAGAAGAAAAAGAACTCCTGCTCCGGGAGATCCACCACCGGGTGAAGAACAATCTCCAGATCATTGCAAGCCTCTTAAATCTCCAGTCCCGGACCATCACCGATCCCAACGTGCTGGACTCGATAAAAGACAGCCAGAGCCGGGTGCGGGCAATGGCTTTGGTTCACGAGCGGATTTACCGTTCCCACAATATTGCAGAGATTAATCTCAAAGAGTACCTGACCTTCTTAACAAAACAGATATTACAGTTCTACAACATCCCGCAGCACCAGATCGGGATCATGGTGACCATGGATGATATCCTGTCAGATATCGATACCATCATTCCGGTGGGGCTTATCCTGAATGAACTGGTATCCAACTCGCTTAAACATGCTTTTCCCGAGGGGAGAAAAGGTACAATATCCATCGAATGTACCCCGCAGGAAGGGAACAGGCTCCGTTTTGTCTACAGTGACAACGGGATCGGCATGCCCGCCGGGTTTGACTGGAAGACCTCAGAAACCCTTGGCCTCCGGCTGGTGAACAGCCTTGTCGATCAACTGAACGGTACCATCGAAGGCAGCACAGGGGAGGGAACAACGTTTATTATAACAATCCAGCAGAAGCAGGATCCTGCTCCCTCATGAAGGGGTGCAGCCCCCATCACCACTGCAATCCTCTGAGGGCCGGCAGTGGATAGCAGCAGACAGGATATACAGCAGGGAAATGCAGTCACAGGACCTGATCACAAATTTCGCGCTATCCGTCTCAGGGGGATCTCTTTCATAGGCAGTATTCCGCACACGGGGGGATATAAAAGTATATGAGGGATATAATTAAGTTCAAATAAAAAGAGGCACTACTAGTCACGGGTAAGCCGGATTTCTGTGTGTTCCAATGAACCTGAGAAGTAAACTGCTCCTGGGAATCGGCATTGCGCTGATCGTCACCTTTACTCTCGTTGCTGTTTTTTCGTACCTTTCCATGGAACAGAGTTACCGCCAGCTGGAAAGACAGGAAGTCCACCGGGCCCTGGAGAGTACGGTCAGCTCCTTTGAGAGCGATCTGAAACATACCGATTCGATCACCCGCGATTATGCGGTATGGTCGGAAACCTACCGGTTTGCACAGGGCCAGAACCCGGGCTGGATCGACCAGAACATGGTAGAGGATTATTTCACCCGGTTCGATGTCGACTATGTGCTGGTATTCAACAGTACAAATCAGCTCGTTTTTGAGAGGGGGTATAATTCCGGTTCACATATGTTCGAGGCGGTGCCGGTATCCCTCGTGAACGATATCCGGAACCGGAATATCGCGGAGGGTATTATGAATTCCACGGAGGGAATCCACGGGGTCTTCGACAGCCCGGATGGCCTTTTCATCATCTCAACCCACTCGGTTCTCAATGATACTTTTGAAGGGCCGGCCTCAGGAAGCCTGCAGATCGTGCGCAGGATTGACCGCCACTACTTAGCAGATCTTACTACCCGGGCGGGATATTCGGTCACCATCATTCCGTCACAGGAAATTAAAAGAAACCCATCGCTTGCCGGTGTGGTATCCCTCATCACTTCGTCTTCACCGGTGGCAGTTGTACCAGAAACCTATGATACCATTTCCGGATATATCCATGTGAACGACCTGCAGAATCCTGAAGGATTTTATGTAAAGGTTACCGAACACCGCACGCTCTACCACGCCGGACGGGATACGATTTTTATCTTTCTCATGAGCCTGCTGGGAGCAGGAGTTTTCATCATCCTGTTTGTCCTGCTGTTCATAGACCGGATCGTTCTCTCCCGTCTCAATGCCATCATCAGTACGGTGCGGAAGAACAAGGAGACCGGGAACCACCAGGGAGCAAACAGCAGCAACCGTGAAGACGAGCTCGCCCGGCTCGCGCTGGAGATCGATCCCGTGTTTTCCCGGCTTGCCGAGTCCCGTACCGAACTCCTGGAAAGTGAGGAGCGGTACCGCACCCTCATCGATCAGCTCCCGGATTATGTCATCGTCCACCGCGACGGTATCCTGCTCTATGTCAACCCGGCAGCAGCTTCACACATGGGGTACGATGTGGCGATGCTCATCGGCAAACCGGCACTCATGTTCATAGCCCCGGAATACCATGACACCGTACGGCAGGCAATAGCACAGCGGATGGCAGGGGAGGAGTTCCCCCCCTACGAGATGAAGATCGCAGCACGGGACGGGACCTACCACCCCGTTCTTGTCAACGGTGCTATGATCAAATACGAAGGCAAACCTGCCAGTCTCAACGTACTTACGGATATTTTCTCTCTGAAAAAGGCTGAAGAGGCGATACGGCATGCAAACGAAGAACTGGAAAAACGGGTTGCCGAACGGACAGAAGCCCTGAGCAAAGCCAACGGGCAGCTGAATGCCGAGATAGCAGCACGGATGCGGGCAGAGCAGGAGATCACCCGCTCATTAGGGGAAAAAGAACTCCTGCTCCGCGAGATCCACCACCGGGTCAAGAACAATCTCCAGATTATTGCCAGCCTCTTAAATCTCCAGTCCCGGTACATCACCGATCCCAACGTGCTGGAATCGATCAAGGACAGCCAGAGCCGGGTGCGGGCAATGGCCCTTGTCCACGAGAGGATTTACCGCTCCCCCAATATTGCGGAGATCAACCTCAGAGAATACCTGGCCTATTTAACAAAACAAATCCTCTCGTTCTACAACATCCCGCAGCACCAGATCGCCATCACGGTGGCCATGGGGGACATCATGGCGGATATCGATACGGTAATTCCTGTCGGGCTTATGATGAACGAACTGGTATCCAACTCACTCAAACATGCTTTCCCGGAGGGAAGGAAAGGAGCGATATCCATCGAATGTCTCCTGCTGGAGGGAAACAGGCTCCGCTTTGTCTATAACGACAACGGGGTCGGCATGCCCGCCGGGCTTGACTGGAAGAACACAGAATCCCTTGGTCTCCGGCTGGTGAACAGCCTTGTCGATCAGCTGAACGGCACCATCGATCTCGGCACCGGGGAGGGAACGACTTTTATTATTGAAATACAGAAGAACCCTGCCAGCAAAACCGGGTGACGGGCAGAGATAAAAACAGGGGTATACCGGAATCACCGGCTGCATGAAGCAGGAGATCAGGCAGTACGATACCACTGCATGCACATCCTTAACGTCACAGGGCAGGTTTTGTCTTAAGTATGGAGCAACAATTATCTGGATGTATCGTCATTCATTGACTAAATAACAAGGAGTCAATCCATGGAACAGGCATCCATCTTCATTGTCGAAGATGAGCTCATCGAAGCTGAGGATATCCGCCAGACGTTAAAAGATCAGGGGTATTCAATAGCCGGGGTTACCCAATCGGGTGAATCTGCCCTGGAAATCTTAAAAGGAATCCATCCCGATCTGGTGCTCATGGATATCCACCTTGCCGGCACCCTTGACGGTATCGATACGGCAGAGCAGATCCGGACTCTATATCACATACCGGTCATTTTTCTCACGGCCCATGTGGATGATATCACCCTCGGGCGGGCAAAAGTCACCGAGCCGTATGGTTATATCCTCAAACCCTTTGATGATCGCGAGCTGCATTCAGCCATTGAGATGGCACTCTACAAATACCGGATGGAGGAGCGGGCACACGAGAATGAACGCACGATCCGAATCCTCGCCAATGCCATTCCCGACGCAGTCATGCTTCTGGATCGCAACCAGCAGATCATCGCCTTCAACGATGCCATGGCGCATCGGCTGAAAGAAAATTCAATCCTGAACGTGGATGAATCACCTGTCCGGTTTGACCGGAAGGGCATGTTTACCTCGTTAGAATCCAGGATAAAAGAGCTCCTCAGTTCCGGCCGGCCTGTCCGTTTTGAGGAAAAGACAGGAGATGAGTGGTTTGAGATCTCCCTTATGCTTATTGATGGAATGGCGGGCGAAAATCCCCGTATTTTTATCCAGTATCACGATATTACCGACCATAAGAAAATAGAGGAGCACCTTAAGAAGGAAGGAATAACCCAGCTCGAGCTGAATATGGAGCGGTTCCAGATCTTAAACGACCAGATCAGAAACCCGCTCCAGGCAATACTGGGATATGTACACCTTGACTGTTCCCAGAACCGGAAGCAGATCCTGGAACAGATCGAGCTGATTAACACCCTTGTTGACCATCTCGATCGTGGCTGGGTTGAGTCCGAAAAAGTACGGCGTTTCCTCATCCGTCACTACCGGGAGGTTCCCGATGAAATGCCAGAACCGGAGATCGGGAGAAGATGAAGGACGTACATGATGGACATCACACGGCTTGTCGAGGATGTTCCCGCTATCCGTCAAATCTGCGCCGCGCACCGGGATATGCATTGATAAAAGACTCTTTTAACCGGGAGTGAGCCGGAATGCCTGGACCGGTTAAAGACGCACATGCACAACCACCTGCCGGAGGAAAGATGAGGGATGTTGACCGATCCGGACAGGAGAAATACGCATAATATATCGGAACTGTTATCAGGATAATCAGAAGAACGATTACACAAGGGGTTCATGATGGAAAAACCGGCCATATTCATTGTGGAAGATGAGGCCATTGTAGCCAACGATATCAAGGAGACCTTGAAAAGCCTGGGATACGCTGTTTTAGGCATTGCGAAATCCGGAGAGATCGCGCTTGAAAAGGTAAAAGAACTCCGGCCTGATCTCGTTCTCATGGATATCCACCTCGCCACCCAGATGGACGGGGTCGAAACCGCGGGAAAAATCCACGTACTCTACGATATCCCGGTCATTTACCTCACTGCATATGCAGATAAGGCGCTGCTCGACCGGGCCAAGGTGACCGAACCGTACGGGTACGTCATCAAACCCTATGACGAGCGGGAACTCAACTCGGTTATCGAGATGGCACTCTACAAGCACCAGATCGAGCACGAGATCAAGAAACGGGACGCGGTTCTCTTTGCCGTGAGTTCCGCTGTCGAATGGCTCCTCCGTATCTCCCGCGATACGACCCGCCTGCCCCGCGATTTTGCTACCGCAGATATCCGGGATATCCTCGAACCCATCGGCCTTGCGCTGGATGCAGGGGCAATCGGGATCTTCCGGGAAAACACCGATCCCGCGGGTTTAGAAACGGTCAGCATGATCTATGAATGGGGATGCCCCGCCTACCAATGCTCACTCTACAAACCGGAACTGAAACAGTTCACCTACAAGGCTCTCGGGCTCTCCCGCTGGCATGACCAGCTCATGAAAGGCGAAGTCATAGTGGCAACCATGTCCGTTCTTCCTGAAGAAGAAAAACAGCTGTTCGTGTTGCTTGGCGTGAAGTGCGGGATTATCCTTCCCATTTTCATCCATGACAATCTCTGGGGTTTCATAGGGTTTTTCGATCTCGCGGAGAGAACCCGTTCGGCAGACGAGATCGAGGCATTGCGCATAACGACAAACCTGCTCGGGGCGGCATTGGGGTACCACTGATACTCCTGGGACCACGATGTCGTCAATCCTCATTGTCGAAGATGAAACAATTGTAGCAAATGACATCAAGGAGACGTTAATCAGCCTTGGCTATTCTGTGGCCGGTATGGTTAAATCCGGGGAGACAGCCCTTGAAAAACTGGCTGATACCCGGCCGGACCTGGTGCTCATGGATATCCATCTTGCCGGTGCAATGGATGGCATTGAAGCAGCAGGTCAAATCCATTCCCTGTACGATATCCCGGTCATCTACCTCACCGCGTATGCAGACAAAACGCTGCTTGACCGGGCAAAGATTACCGAACCGTACGGGTACGTCATCAAACCCTATGATGAACGCGGGCTTCATTCCTCGATCGAGATGGCAATCTACAAACACCGGTTGGAACGCCGGTTGCGGGACAGTGAAGAAACGACCCGGGTGATGGTGAACGCAACGCAGGATTTCCTGTACCTGCTCAGCGCAGACGGGAAATTCCTGGTAGTCAACGAGGCGTTTGCCGAGTATGCCGGGATGTCTCCCGATGAGCTGATTGGCACCAGTGCCTATGCTCTGGTTGGACAAAAATTACTCACGCCGAAGATGGCCTGCTGGCAGCTGATCGTGCGGGGGGAAAGACGCCTGAACTTTGAGGACCAGTTCAACGGCATCTGGTATGACGTGACAGTCTACCCGGTCTATAACAAAAAGGCGGTCCTGGAAAAGTATGCTGTCAGTATCCGGAATATAACGGCACGAAAACAGGCAGAAGAGCAGGTGAAGAACAATGCAGAGTATTTCCGGTTGCTCATCGAGGATGCTTCTGAAATTGTGGTCATGCTGAACCCCGACGGAACCTTCGCCCAGACAAGCCCGTCATTCAGACACGCTATTGGTTACCTGCCACACGAGAACCTGAAAAAATCATTTTTCGATCACATCAGCTTAAACGACTGGCAGCAGGCAAAACAGGTTCTCTCCGAAATCCTCGTGCATCCCGGCATGGCAAAAACGATCCGCCTGAAATTCGAGAAGAGTGACGGGACATTCTGTATCATCAAAGGGATCATGAGCAACCTGTCCAATAACCCGTTCGTGGGCAGGATCGTACTGAACGGGTGGGTTGAGTAAGGAGATTTACCGTAAGAACGTATGGCAGGGAAGAATCCGGTCGGACCGTTATGGGAAATATGTTTTTATTGTATACACCATATCTGAATATTACCTGCTGCATACCTGGATCAGGAAAGCAACCAACTTCACTGCATAACCAAAAAAAGTCTATCGGTCATATTCCGGTTTCCGGTGAGATTCAGGAGATGCAGTGTGCAGCACCTTACCCACGGCCGAAAACAGGAAGGGATCATGACGGATTTCCGGATTTTCATTGTTGAAGACGAAGTGATTGTTGCAAGCGATATTGCTGAGACCTTAAAGAGCCTGGGTTACAGCATTGCCGGAACAACCCGATCGGGTGAGAACGCGATGGTAAAAGTACCGGAGACCAAACCCGATCTCGTGATCATGGACATCCATCTTATGGGGAAATTAGACGGTATCCAGACCGCAGAAGAACTTCACAAGGTCTGTGATATCCCGCTCATCTATCTCACGGCATACGCTGACAAGGTACTGCTTGACCGGGCAAAACTTACCGAACCGTATGGGTATCTTATCAAGCCCTATGATGAACGGGAACTCCTGTCAGTCATCGAAATGACCCGTTACAAGTTTGTGGTTGATAAAAAGCTCCGGGAGAGCGAGGAATACTTAAAGAAACTCAATAAAGAACTCAAAGAGTGTGTAACCACCCGCACCATCTCCTTACAGCAGCAGCTGGAATTTCTCCAGCAGCTGATCGATACTATACCCGCACCGGTGTATTATAAAAATTCGAAAGGAGTGTACCTTGGCTGCAACAAAGCCTTCGAAGAGTATACCGGCATTCCAAAACAGGAAATGGCTGGAAAGACCGATGCGGATCTCTTCTCCTCCGATATTGCGGTTATGACCGGAGAGCGGGATTCCCAGTTGATGAACCGGAGAGGAATCCAGGTATACCAGGCAAAATTTCCCTGTGCCGATCATCATCTGCGGGAGGTCATATTCAGGAAAGCCACATTCAATAACAGCGACGGAAGTGTAGCCGGGTTTGTCGGGGTGATGATCGACATCACCGATCGCGTTCATGCAGAAGAAGCCCTGCGGGAGAGCGAGCAGCGCTTTGCGGCAATGGTCGAGGACCCGGCAGAACTCGTGTACCGTACAGGCCCGGACTGGATCTGCGTATCGGCAAATACTGCATTCCTCCGGTTTTTCAACCGTGACGCAAAAGACACGATCGGATTCCGGTTTACCCCTCCGGTTCATCCTGACGATGCAGAGCGGTTTTTCCAGCATCTTGCGAGCTTGTCTCCAGAAAACCCGTCGGCCTCGATCACCTGCCGGGTGATTCTTCCGGATGGAGCAGCGCGGAACCTGCACTGGTACACCCGGGCGATTTTCGACAGCAACGGGCAGGTCCGGGAGTACCAGCTTGTCGGGCATGAAACGGCGTGAGCAATCCCCTGCCAACCTTATTTCAGACACCATTAAAAATGGCTAAAACCAGCTCTCCAGCGTCTTCTGCCCGGCCTTTACCGTGAAGTTCTCAAGCGCACGGTTCACCCGCTCTTCCGAGAATTCATAGCCATCGCAGAGCATCTTTTTTATTCCCGCTGTGTCGGGGTGCCCCCAGGCAAGCGAATAATCATCCGTCACCGGGGGGTGCAGAAAGAGGTCCATCACCGGGGCTGGATCGAAGTCCGGCTGCTTCTCTTTGAGTTTCTGAACAAACTCTCCCTTCTGCACGATCTTGAGGCCGGTCTTTGCGCCAACCCCGTCAACGCCCGGGTTGAAATCCGTACCGATAAGGATGCTGATCTCGATCAGCTGCTCGCGGGTGAGGTGCAGGCCGTTGAGCACTTCAGAGAGGACCAGCCGCTCCGGGCTGACGGTGATCAGCCTGCCCCGGATCTTGCGCTTGCCACTTACGGTGAGATTCCGTACAAGGGTAGGGGCACCGAACAGCAGCGTATCATAATCCTGCGACACCACGTACCGGGCATCACCTTTAGCCACCATGTAGGATGCCTGCGCTTCGCCCTCACCCGGTGCCTGCACGAACGGGATGCCCAGCAGGCCGAGCAGTTCCTTGGAAGACGCAATGATAGCGGCATCCACCCGGGTTGCCGATCGCGCCTGCTTGTACGCCTCTGCCTCATCCCCGCGTTCGACCGCTTCCTTCCAGCGTTCCCCCGCGGTATCGCGGATCTTGCGGCGCTGGTCAACAGTAGACTGCTTGAGTTCTCCGGGTTTTCCGTCAAAGACAAAGACCGGCTTGATCCCCTTGTCCATGAAATTTGCAATACGGAACAGAATGCCGGAGAGGTGTGAGGTGACCCGCCCGCGCCCGTCCATCAGGGGAGTCCCGTCCGGCTGCCGTATGATGGTTAAGAACTGGTAGAGGGTGTTGTTCGCATCGATAGCCGCAATACCGGGAATGGTCTCTAACGTGACCGGTGTCTTATACTCTGCCAGAATATCCCGAAGTGCAACGCCCATCCCTGTTCACCTGATAGTACATACGTTATTTGTACGCACGTTTAGCATATTCGGCGCCGGGTTTGTCAGGATAAGAGACTGCCGGGTCATTTTTCCCGCACGCACATAGAGATTGTTTCGGGATTGGTGCGGAGCATCCGTTTGCAGGGGAACATGGGGTTTTCAAGGTTAGAGACCTTGACAAAAATGGAGATAAACAGCCCGCTCCTGCACGAGCATCACGAGACATGCGGCAACGGCAATCCCAGGGTCAGGCCAGCACCAGGGGATGAGAGCGGGGGGATCCTACCATTACGAACGTGAACGGGAAATCGACAGCAGATCACGGATATCTAAGCTTTTAGGTGATGAGAGCACAGTAATTAATCGAACAACAGTTTCGGAGTTCGCATGGACACAAAAAATCTCATCCCCCTTCTTGCAATGCCGCTCCTGCTCCTTGCCGTGGAGATCGGCGCATTGCTGATCTCCCTGCCGGTGCAGGCATCAGGGATCGTTGCATTTGAAGATCCCACCTCCCTTGAAAACCCGGTCATCTTTATCGCAATCCTGCTGGTCTTTACCGCATTCCTGCTGCTCCTGATCAAATTCGATATGAAGAAAGTGATCGCAGCAGTCATCGGGCTCTCGCTGTTTTTGACATTTGCGTATATTTTTGCCGCCCTTGTCTATGCGGCAATAGGGGTTTCAGACATTGCCAATATCCTTGTGCTGGTCCTCTCGATACTCGCAACAGCGCTCCTGTACAAATACCCGGAATGGTACGTGATCGATGCGCTCGGCATCCTGATAGGCGCCGGGGTCGCCTCAATCTTCGGGGTATCCTTAGATGTGCTTCCGGTTGTCATCCTGCTCATCCTGCTCGCGGTGTACGATGCGATCTCGGTGTACAAGACCAAACACATGATCACCCTTGCCGAAGGAGTGATCGATCTCAAGACCCCGATCCTCTTTGTTATCCCCAAGCGCCGGGACTACTCGTTCATCAGGGAAGGTATCGGGAAACTCGGCGATGGCGGGGAGAGGTCCGCGTTCATCATCGGCATGGGCGACCTGATTATGCCCTCCATACTCGTAGTATCAGCCAATGTATTCATTAAAGGAGCAAGACTGGGTGGAATCATCAATCTTCCCGCGCTCGGCGCAATCATCGGTTCGCTGGCCGGTCTCTGCGTGCTTTTGTATTTTGTCATGTCCGGAAAACCCCAGGCCGGACTCCCGCCATTGAATGGGGGGACTATTCTCGGTTTTGTCGCGGGGTTGGCCGCTATGACATGGTTGTGAAGAATTGTAACTACCTATCAAATTTCTTTATGATGAACGCTGCCGCCCCCGAAGGGACGCCCCCGCGGCGGTTTTAACGACCATAATAATGACACTCATTCCCCCACCGTACCTCGGAGAGTATTCATGGCAGTCGAACCACAGGGACTCGTGGATATGAGATATCCATAGCAGGCCCTGAGGCGGGGTCTCCTCACAATTGTTATTATTGATGCTTTTTCAGGAATTACTGGGTGAACTCAATTTGTTTACACCCTTTCTTAAAGGTATATAAAAAGAGGAATCAGACGGTCTCGGGATTTATTCCCGCACGATCGGTACGGGGCTTCCGGTGCAGCCGTTTTCGTTTGGGTTTTTTGACCGTCCCATTGTCGAAATCTTCTTCCATCTCGGTCTCTTCGGCTTCATGCCGGATAGGAGACCGGATATCCGTAACCGTTCTCTTCTTTTCCACCGGTTCCGGCTTGTGTGTCAGGATCTCTGCGAGAACTGCCTCGACACCGTCTCCGGTCTTGGTTGACATCGTCAGGTAACCTTCCCCACCAACAAGGTCGGACTTATTGGCCACGACAATCATGGGCACATCCACCATGCCTTTGACTTCATCGCGCAGGTGGAGCTGGACATCCATGGGATAGCCACAGTGCTCCGATGGATCGAGAATGAAAAGAACAATATCTGCGACATTCATCATCGCAGAGAGTGCCTGGCGCTCGATCTGGTTGCGTTCGTCTGCCGGGCGATCAAGAATGCCCGGTGTATCCACGAACTGGATCCGTTCCCGCGGGAGATCCCGGTGACCGACAATAACCCCTTTCGTGGTGAACGGGTACGCTGCCACTTCCGGGGCAGCTGATGAGACCCGCTTGATAAACGAGGATTTCCCGACATTGGGGTATCCTGCAATAACGATAGTATATCCTTCCTCGACATGGGGAAGGTGGCGCAGGACATTTCTTACTTCATTTAAGAAGAGCAGGTCCTTGTCAATCTGGTGCACCATGGACGCGAGCCGGGCTACCGCCCGCTTACGCACAATGAGGGTATCGGCAGCCTTGCGGGACTGCACTGCCAGCTGGTTTCCCACCATCTTGGTATGCTTGGCTGCCCAGCCAACAGCACCAAGGGACATTTTTATTTTTTCAATCCCGTAGAGGATATCAGCCAGTTCCCGGTAAAACGGGGGGAGTTTATCAAATTCGGGAAATCCCCGTATGATATAGACAAGGCGATCGTGAACCGCTGCACCAACAGCCCGGACGAACTCTTCGTTCGCGCGCTCCTTGTTGGTCTTCTCCTTCATCTTTTTAGCTGCACGGCGGAAACTCCGGTCGAGGATCTCGTCCGCAGTTGGCACCGTCGGCATTGTTTCAAATTCCATAAATCGCCTACCTATATATTTATGGACCGTCATACGGTATATCGTTATGGACCTGTCCCTGATCCAAAAAGATATTCTTATTACGTTAATCACTCTCTATCACCGGCATTCCCACTCCATTAAAGGCGAAGAGATCGCTGACCTCATCCAGCGCAACCCGGGGACTGTGCGCAACCAGATGCAGGCATTAAAAGCAATCGGACTGGTGGATGGCGTACCCGGCCCAAAAGGGGGGTACATTCCCACAGGTCTTGCCTACCGGGAACTCAACCTGAAGGTATCCGAAGAAGGCGATTATGATGTCGCGATCAGTAAAAACGGGGTTGTAGTCAATGGGGCAAATGTCCACGAGATCGCGTTTAACACCCTCTGCCATCCTGATGTCTGCCATGCGGTGATCAAACTTGTCGGGAGCGCAAAACTCTTTGAGATCGGTGATCAGGTCACGGTCGGTCCGACACCGGTCAACAAGCTCCTGATCCGGGGGGAGGTATTCGGGAAAGACGAGTCCAAACAATCTCTACTCATTGCTACTTCAGAAATCATCTCACTTCCCAAGAAACCGATCAGCACCTACATGAGTTGTCCGTTAAAAACCCTGACCTGCACCGACACGCTCCATGATGCTCTGGTTCTTTTTAATCACGAACATATTCACGGTGCCCCGATACTTAAAGACGGGAAGCTGGCGGGAATTATCACCATGAGTGATCTCGCAAAATCCATTGAAAAGAATCTGCCCCTTACTACAAAAGTGACTGAGGTGATGACATCTGATGTCGTGGAAGCCCCTGCAGATACCCGGCTTTTTGATGTAATCCGCAGGTTCAAGGAACGGGAGATCGGGCGTTTGATCGTTGTTGAGAACGGGACTCCTGTTGGCATTATCACCCAGTCTGATATTATCAGGGTATTTCCCACGCTCTAAATACAATATATTTAGATATTTTGAATGAAATTGTATGGGTGGAGAAGTATCCATGACTGAATTATCCCAGGCTGCAGTTGAACGAATTATAAAAAAGACCGGTGCCGAGCGTGTCAGTGCTGACGCCTGCGAAACGCTGGCAGAGCTGATGGAAGAATACGGGACCTTCCTTGCAAAAGAGGCAAAGAAGATGTCAGACCACGCAGGCAGAAAAACCATGCGTGGATCGGACATCAGAATGGCTGCTGATATGTTCAAATGACCATAATCAGGTGATTAATCTAAAAAATAACTCTTTTTTTCCCGTTCTTTTAGAACAGTTTAAATATTTATACGTCGTCAATTTTTTTATGACTCGTGTATTTGCCCGCACCCTTTCGCGCAAGAAGATTATGAGCAACGATGGTAAGCTTATTGGCACCCTCAAAAACATCAGGGTCGACTTTGATTCCGGGCAGGTTGTCGAGATGCTCGTCCACCCTGACCAGACCTTTGACACTGCAAATTATGACATGGAAGATGATAAAATCCTGAAGATTTCGTTTGAAGCGGTCAAGGATATCAAGGACTATATTGTTGTCGACCGTTTTGCGGCGCGAAGGTAGGACTCATATTTTTCAATCACTTCTACAAATCCGTCTCCATATCCTTTTTCTGCAACATACTGTGCCGCTGCCTTGATATCCTTATGGCCATTTGCAACGGTTGCACCTATGCCGGCAGTAGCCAGCATCTGGATATCATTGAGCGAATCCCCGACGGCAAGAAAATCAGATGGTGACAGGTGCATCTCCTGTGCCAGTGCAATAAGGGCAGTTCCCTTATCCACGCCGGGAGACTGCAGGTGGATCGCATACCCGGTATCGAGCACATTTACCGGGTATTCTTTTAAGAGCATTTTCACTTCATCGACAGGTACGGTACGGCCAAATGCCAGATCGGCATAACGATAGGAGGGGCTGTAGAGATCCAGTTCGATTCCCTTCGTGCGGTAATGCGCCTGTAATACTTCCAGTGCAGTATGGCATACCCCCTGGTTCCCCTGAATGCGGGGGGTGCCGGTGAACCCGACCCGGAAGACACCCCCGTTCTCGGCGATGAAGGTCCCGTGGGTACCGATCATTTTGCAGATAGCATCCATGAAGCAGGAGGTATTCCCGCTCGCCAGTACCACTTCGATGCCGTCATCCACAAGAGACCTGATAGTATCGACTGCGCCGGTATTGATCCGGCGGGACGAATCGGTGATCGTCCCGTCAATATCTGTCAGGACTGCTTTTAACACGACTTGAGACCTGCCTCTTCAACAATGAACGGTGCTTCTCCCTCGGGAAGGTTGGGACTGTCCACGAGACGTGCAATACGTTTGCCGCCTTTGCTCTTGCGCAGGTAGAGACGGAAGGTAGCCGTGTGCCCGACAATGTTACCTCCGATGGGTTTTGTCGGGTCACCGAAGAAGACTGCCGGGTTGGACATGACCTGGTTGGTAACGAGCCCGACGCCGTTGTGCTCATCGATGAGCTTGAAGAGTTCATGCATATGCCGGTTCAGTTTCTGCTGGCGGGCGGCAAGGGTGCCCCTGCCGGCATATTCTGCCCGGAAATGGGCAGTGAGCGAGTCGATGATGAAGAGTTTTACCGGTTTATCGCTGTCCTTGAGTTCAGCCGCAAGATCGCGGGAGTTCTCGACAAGGAGCATCTGGTGGTCGGATGTGTGGGCCCGGGCAATATGGATATTTTTTAAAAATTCATCAACATCCGGGATATTATCCAGACCAAGACCGTTCACCATCTGTTCGATACGCTCGGGTCGGAAGGTATTCTCCGTATCGATGTAGATGGCGCTCCCGTCCAGCCCGCCCAGTTCTGTGGGAAGCTGCACGTTGACGGCCATCTGGTGAACGATCTGACTCTTACCGGAACCAAACTCACCGTACATCTCGGTGATGGCCTGAGTCTCCATACCCCCGCCCAGCAGGGCGTCAAGTTCCGGGACCCGGAAGGACAGTTTTTTGATATCCTTTCGCTGTTCGAAAATGTCTTTTCCGGTCTTGAAACCGCCGATATCTGCAGCTTCACGGGCTGCCTTGATGATCTTTTTTGCGGTTGACTCGGAGATCTCCGAGACTTCAGAGAGTTCAGCCGGCGATGCGGTTGCGATACTTTCCACCGAGAGGTAACCAGCTTCGCGGAGCTTGTCTGCGGTGCTCGGGCCGACGCCCGGTAAATCTTCAATGTTTAATGGTCCTTCAGCCATTTCTTTACAACTCCTATGGCACAACAAGATTTTATAAACTCGCATATAACCCCGCGGAGTGCGTGGTGTGAAAGTGTGATTTATTCTTTGAGACTCTCGTTGAATCGCTGGAGATGCACCATTATTTCATCAGGGGTGAGAACCACCGACTCTGCCTGCTCCGGAATAATCCGGCTCCCTTTGAGAAGTCCTGATACCCTGAGTTCTGTACCGTGCGGAAAACTGCCCTCAATCAGGTAGCGATCTGTCCCATTATCGATGAATATGCAGCCCTGCCCATGAATGATAGTGCCGGAAAAAATAATGGGCTGTGCCGCTTCATCCGGCACCCGGAATGCGCTGCCCCGTCCCACGCCCAGTTCAATACCCCCGAACCGCCCGGCTTTGGCGGTTGCATGGTAGGCCTCCACCCGGTCACCCATCTTTAATGGCACGAGAGCGAAATCCCCCCAGAGAACCAGTTTGAGTTCCTCGCCTTCGTCACTCACGACGATATTTCTTACCCATGAAGCAGTGCCGTTCTTTGTGGTGAAGGAACGGGGCTGCTGCATCTGTTTCACCTGTCCCTTGACAGAGAAAATACCCTGGTCGCTCACAGAGCCAAGCGGTGTGAACGGCACGGAAACTACTGTATCTGTTACCATGACTGTGCTTGTCTCATCCAGGCTGTAATCCCGTCCCTCGCTCTTATGGTTGGGTTTTGCGCCGCTGATATGCACCGTTGTGCCGGGAGCGATATCGCACAGCAGTTCCGGAGCCCATGCAACAAGCCGGGCCGAACCCTTGTCATCCCCGATCACCGCTTCCACCATCTCGCTGGTAGTCCCGTCCCGGCGGGTGAACGAGCGGGGCTCGTTGATGCAGATCACGATTGCATCGAGATCCACCGGTTCATTGGAGAGGCTGCCTGCACCCGTCCCCTGTGCCGGCAGGGTGCAGGAGATCTCGCAGCTTGCCTGGCGCAGGGCAAGGGCATAGATCTCTTTTGTGTTCTTTCCCGGGTGACGACCGATGATCTCCAGCACATCGCCAATCGCCACATCAATTGCCGCTCCCGCCTTTTCGTCCCAGAGCACCACCCGAGTGGTTCCCGTCTCGTCACCCAGGAGCAGGGTGGCTACCCAGCCCTTCTCACCATCAGCCCGGTCAAACTCCTTGGGTTCTGTTTTGTCAATGACTTTTCCGAAAAAAGAGAAGAGGCTGGACTTTCCTGACAGCCCCTTGATCTTCACATGCTGCCGGCCCAGTTCGCCGATCACCAGCATGGCGGCAGTCGGTTCATCGACCAGGTCGCCGCATTCCTCGATCTTTGCATCTACGCGCCGTTCGAACTCCTCTGTCGTGATCAGGTCATCGACCAGCGCGTAGTGAAAGAGGACCACGAATATCTCCGCCTACCGCTGCCAGGACGGACGTTCCATAGTGGCGGTGATATCTGCAACCGTTTCGCCCCTGCGCATGAGTCCCGCCTGCTCCCCCTTGATCAATACCTCGGGGCAACGCGGGCGGCTGTTGTACTGTGACGACATCGCAAACCCATAGGCACCGGCATCGAGCACCGCGATGATGTCACCGGCTGCAAGTTCCGGGAGTTTGCGGTCGGGCGCAAGGATATCCCCGGTCTCGCAAATAGGGCCGGTGACGGTGTATTCCATGATAAGGGGGGCATCGGCCTTGTTGGCGACAATGACCTCGTGATACGCGTCATACATTGCAGGCCGGATGAGCAGGTTGAAACCAGCATCAACGTTGGCAAACCGCTTGTGTGCCGATTTTGTCGAATTGACCCGGGTGAGCAGGATCGTGGAATCGGCAACAAGCGAGCGGCCGGGCTCGATCCAGAGTTCCGGGGTGATACCGCAGGCTTCTACGCCGGCTTTGAAGACGGGAATGACTTTTGCAGCATAGTCTTCCGGGGACGGTGACAGATCGGTATCGTGGTGGTACGGAATTCCGAGACCTCCGCCGAGATCGATGAACTCGAGTTTCACCCCCATGTTGGTGAGCTCCTTTGCGATCCGCACCATCACTTCAGCAGCGCGGACAAAGGGTTCGATATCGAGGATCTGTGAGCCGATATGGCAGTGAATCCCCACGGGCTGAATGTTTTTGCATGCCATGGCTTCCCGGTATGCCGCGGGAATCTCCTTGTGGGGGATGCCGAACTTGCTCGTGGCAAGGCCGGTGGCGATCTTCGGGTGGGTGGGGACTTCGAGCGCCGGGTTGACCCGGAACGCGATCTTAACGGTCTTTCCTGCGGCACGTGCCGCGGCATCGAGCTGGTGGAGTTCGTCGAGAGAATCCACCGAGACTTTCACGCCTTTTTCAACCGCAAGTTTCAGGTCAGCCGGGGTCTTGGAACTGCCATTGAAGAGCAGTTTTTCCGGTGCCATACCAGCTTCGAGCGCGAGATGGAGTTCTCCGGATGAGAAGATATCTGCTCCCGCCCCGAGTTTTGCAAGTGCCCGCATTATCGCGAGGTTGCCGTTGGCTTTTGCTGCAAAGAGCACCTGGACCTTCGGGTAGCGGGCACCGAAAGCTTTCCTGTAGCTTTCGAACTGCTCGATAACCCGGTCCTCGCTGGTGACGTACAGCGGCGTTCCGTACTGCTCTGCAAGGGCAACGCAGTCCTGCCCGTTGATCTTCAGGTGACCGTTCTGGACCGTGAGATGGTGAGCGAGTTTCACAGGTTCAGCCTCCGCATGCGTTCGATTGCCTCGTTGATCCGTGTTACCGGGCGGGTGATGGCAAACCGCACATAGCCTTCGCCGCTGGCGCCAAAGCCTACGCCGGGGGTTGCAACGATGCCGGCTTCATTGAGCAGTTTTGCCGAAAATGCCATGCAGTCGTTGACCGGGACCCAGACATAGAAGGTTGCCTTGGGTGAGGGCACATCGAACCCGAGACCCCGCAGGCCGGCGATCAGCACATCGCGGCGTTCCTGGTAGATGGCGCAGGCTTCTTTCACGCAGTCCTGCGATCCGCGCAGTGCGGTGATTGCCGCGTGCTGCACCGCGTTGAAGACCCCGGAGTCCACGTTGGTCTTGACCCGGCCGAGCCCGGCAAGGATCTCTGCATTACCGACTGCCATGCCGATCCGCCAGCCGGTCATGTTGTAGGTCTTCGAGAGCGAGTGCATCTCGATACCCACATCCATGGCACCCTTTGTCTCAAGGAACGAAGGAGCCCGGTACCCATCGAATGCGATCTCGGAGTACGCATTGTCCGAGACGACGACGATATTGTTATCGGCAGCAAAGTCCACAACCTCGCGGTAAAACCCGTCCGGGGCTATTGCTGCGGTCGGGTTGTTGGGATAATTGATGTAGATGATCTTTGCTGCTTTGGCTACTGCTTTTGGGATATCCGCAAGCACGGGAACAAAGTTGTTCTTCCTTATGAGGGGCATCTCGTGCACCCGTCCCTCGGCAAAGAGGGTCCCGGTCCGGTACACCGGGTAACCAGGACTCGGGGCAAGCACATAGTCGCCGGGGTTGACAAACGCCTCGGCAATATGGGCAATACCGTCCTTGGAACCCATCAGGGCAACAACTTCTTTCCCGGCATCAAGCGTAACGCCGAACCGCTGCTTGTACCAGTCGGCAACAGCGCTCCGGTACGCGGGCATACCCACGTATGACGGGTAGTGGTGGTTCTCCGGGTTCTTTGCGGCCTCGCAGAGTGAGGCTACGATATGGGGCGGGGTAGCGAGATCCGGATCTCCTACACCGAGGTCGATGATGTCTACACCTTTTTTCTGCTGTTCGGCTTTCATCTCGTCGATCCGTGCAAAAAGATACGGCGGGAGATTGCTCATGCGTGATGCGTACATAAGTACCTAATTTTGGCAGTCTGACGTATAGTAATTAACTCTAAAAGCACATTCTCCCGCACCTTCCCGCGGGTGAACGGGCATACCCTTAATACCGAACAGTAAAAATAGAGCGAAAGGGAGAAAAAAAGGGAATATGAGGTGCCGGACGTCACCGTTTACCCGGGAAAGGAAGGTAAAATGGGAACGCCTTGACCAGCCGGCATTTTAACGGAGATCTCATGGAATCACCAGAAATCGTTGTCATTTTCTGCACGATACCCGCTGCAGAATCAGAAGCCATGGCCCGGGCACTTATAGAGCGCAGGCTGGTTGCCTGTGTCAATGTCGTTCCCGTGCATTCTTATTACCGGTGGAACGGGGAATTCTGCTCGGAACCGGAACACCTGCTCATCGCAAAGACCCGGGAATCAATGAAAACAGATGTTATCGCCGCTATAAGGCAGTTGCACAGCTACGAAGTGCCCGAGATCATCGCGGTACCGGTCATTGCCGGTCATATGCCATATCTTGACTGGGTACATCAGGAAACGTGTGAATCATGATGAATCACCATCATGCCATCCAGGTAAATGGTAATGAGATACACGAGATTGATGATCCTGTTGTTGTGGAGGACCGGTTTCAGATTCTCTTGAATGATCATCCCATAACAGAAGTAATTGCGAGCCGGGACCAGCTCAGGGAACTGGGAGCCGGTTTTGTGGTAAGCGAAGGGATCAGTCCGTATGTCGATAAGGTGATTGTCGATGGCGATCGTATTTTAGTGTATTCAGATGCCGGCTGCGAAGTGAACCTGGCTAAAAGAGCGGTGGGTTCATCCGGAGGATTTGAGTTCTCTTTAAAATCTGCTCATATTGTCTCAGATATCCGGATATCCTGTCAGGAAATCATCGCTGTCACCAAAGAGATCGAGACTGAACTCTGGCGAAAAACCGGCGGGGTTCATTGTTCAGTTCTTTTCTGTAATGGTACGTGTATTGTCAAAAGCAGCGATGTGGGCCGGCATAATACCGTTGACAAAATCATCGGACATGCTCTCTTGAACGGAATAAATCTCTCCCGCTGTGTCATTGGTTGTACGGGGCGACAACCTGCAGGGATGGTCAGGAAAAGTGCAAATGCAGGAATTCCCATAATAATTTCCCGGGCCGCTTCTACCGATAAGGGGATTGCTACCGCTGATGCAGCGGGAATAACCCTGGTCTGTTTCAGTCGTGGAGAGCGATTGACGATATACACGCACCCGGAGCGGATACGCAGTATTCCGGTGTTTCCTCATGAGTGAATACCCGATGCGCAAGATTATTGCCTGTTGTGAATAATGGAACTGTACCAATCAGCAGGGAATGGTCTAAGCGTGACGGGGGAATCAACAACACAACCGGCAACCGCGCTTCTCGTGCTCGGCTGCCCGCAGGTGCCGGTACAGACAAGTATAGCATTATACCTGATCAACCGGCTCAAAAAGGCGGGTATAGTGCCCACCGTTGCCGGCAATAAGGCAGCAAACACGCTTCTTGTGGTTGCAGATCCCGACCGGCATTACCTCGGCGAGGTCATGGATCTTGACCGGGCGGTTGTCATGATCACTGAAAAAAAGCGGGACTTTGACCGGTGTTTTGTCTTTATCCATAATGATGCCGGGGTCACCTATGCCGGGACAATGAGTGCGATCTCAAAGGCAAAGATTTTCACCATCATCTACGGCGAACATTATGAAGAACTGGTAAAACAGATGGACTTTCCCTGCACCCCTATTGCAGCAAAAGCCGTGCATAACCCCCTTCCCTTGAAAAAAGCGCTTGATGAGGTGGCACCATGGGCTGCGTAGAATCAATGAATTACGAGATCGTGCTCCGGGATGCGACCTTTAAGGAGTCCCGTGATTTCATCAAAAAAAACTATACCGAGTTCCGGGATGTCTTACCCGGATTCAAGGTCTTCGATGTCCACGTCATAGGGTTGCCTCCGATTGCCATCGGGCTTGAAGGTGATTTTGTGATCTTTCCTTACACCAAGCCCTGCCATGGCACGTTTCTCCTCCGAGTTGAAGACAAGGACGAGGCTGCAAGACTGCGGGCATTAAAAAAATAGAAATCTGTTATCCGGACACGACAGAGTATATAATATATTGGTATTAACTATTAGGTTAACAGACAGGTTAACCATGACAAGCAAGGGAAAAGTACTCCTGATGGATGATGAGCAGATCATCCTTGATGTCACTCAGGAAGTCCTTAAGTTCCTTGGTTATGAAGTCATGTTTGCCCAGGAAGGGCAGGCAGCAATCGAGCTCTACACAAAAGAGAAGAATGCCGGCGTTCCCTTTGACCTGGTTATACTCGATCTCTCCGTTCCTGAAGGGATGGGCGGAAAAGAGACCATCGCGCAGTTAAAGGCATTTGATCCGGAGGTAAAAGCCGTAGTGTCCACCGGATATTCCAATGATCCTGCAGTGCTGGATTTTGCCAGTTATGGTTTTTCAGGAAAACTCACGAAACCCTATAAGATCAATGACCTGAAAAATGTCCTTGAGCAGTTGATCAGAAAATAAGGGAGAATTATTGCATTTCAGCAGTTTTTACTGTTTTTGTATGAATTTTCTCAATTGCTTCCTTTACTGCCCGCCGCACATACCCGTCGTTATCCTCTTTTAATTTTATTAAAGGTCCAAGCGCTGTCGTAGTACCACTATTGCCGGGTGCATACATGCCAAATTATTTAGCAGCTCTGGCAGTATCAGATCATGTGGGGATCCAAATGAACGAGGTGTCTGTCCTTATCGGGGGAAAGGCAGGAGAGGGCATCAATAGTGCCAGTGCAATGATCGCACAGCTGCTGAACCATCTTGGCTATCGCATTTATATCTATTTTGATTACCCTTCCCTGATCCGGGGCGGGCACAATTTCGCCATTATACGGGGCCGGGAACAGCATGCAGGTGCCTGTCGCAACCGGGTTGATTTTGTACTGGCGCTCGATCAGGAGACCATTGTGCGGCAAAAAGAAAAATTCACGGATAAAACGGCCTTCATCTCCAATAAGGATGTAGTAAAAAACGGGGGTCAGGGTATTCCGGTCAAGGCAATCCTTGCAGAAGAAAACGCTCCCGGAATCATGGGAAACTCCGCACTCATCGGCGGATTTGCCAGAGTGGCAGGGATCGACTGGCAGGTCGTGGATGCCGTGTTCCGCAGGCATATTCCGAAAGGCGCGGACCTGAACCTTGCCGTGGCAAAAAAAGCATTCGACATGTTCGAACCTGTCCATCCCATAAAAAAAGGTGAAAACCTGCCGCAGTCCCTGGTATCGGGAAATGAAGCGATCGGACTGGGCTTGGTGCGGGGTGGGCTGGATGCCTATGTTTCGTACCCGATGACACCATCTTCCAGTATTCTCCATTTTCTTGCCGAGCAGAAAGAGCGGTTTGGGATTATGGTTGTGCATCCCGAAAACGAGATTGCGGTTATCCTCATGGCGCTCGGGTTTGCCTATGCAGGCAAAAAGTCTGCCATCGGCACTTCCGGCGGGGGATTCTGCCTGATGACGGAAGGACTTTCCCTTGCCGGGATGGCAGAAATTCCTGTTGTGATCGTTGTTTCACAGCGAACCGGCCCCTCAACCGGACTCCCTACCTATACCGGACAATCCGATCTCCAGTTTGTCCTTCATGCCGGGCACGGGGAGTTTCCCCGCCTGATCGTTGCCCCGGGGGATGCAGAGGAAGCCCTGCACTGGTCTGAACGCGCAATGGATATTGCATGGAAATGCCAAATCCCGGCATTCATACTTGCCGACAAGACGCTTTCGGAAGGCACGTACAGCCTTGATCCGGGTGCATTGCAAAATCTGTCAGGTCCGATAGTATCCTTAGGGGATGGCAAGACCCCCTATCACCGCTATGGGAATACTGAATCCGGCATCTCTCCCATGGCATTTCCCGGAACAAAAGATGCAGTGGTGAAGGTGAACGGTTATATGCATGACGAAGCGGGAATCACTGCCGAAGATGCAGGGATCACCGATCAGATAACAAATAAGCGACTGAAAAAGTGGGAGACCTTAATCTATCTGATGCAGGGCTACGACGGTGTGATCCAATCGGGCACTCCCGCTGCATCAACTGCATTGCTTTGCTGGGGATCCACCAAAGGAATCTGTGAAGAAGCAGCTGCAGAACTCGGCCTCCGGGTCGTACGCCCCATTGTGCTTGCCCCGTTCCCGGTCGATCAGATCCAAAAAGCGCTTCGGGGAGTGAAACGGTTGATCGCCGTGGAAGAGAATGCAACCGCCCAGCTTGCAGCTCTTGCAGAGCGGCACGGGATTATTACGGATGAGAAGATCCTGCGGTATGATGGCAGGCCGTTTACCGTAGAAGAGCTGGTCTCCCGGGTAAAGGAGGCGGGTATCTGATGACCCGGACACTCATCACCGATGCCCAGAACACATGGTGCCCGGGCTGCGGAAATTTTTCCCTCCAGCACACGTTAAAAAACCTGCTGTCAGACAGGGAAAAGGAAGGAAAATCTCTCGATGATGTTGTTCTCGTATCCGGTATCGGTTGTCATGCAAAGATTGCCGATTATCTCAATATCAACAGTTTCTATTCTCTTCACGGGAGGGCAATTCCGGCAGCTACAGGTATAAAACTTGCCAATCCTGCCCTTACGGTGATCTGTTGTGTGGGTGACGGGGATGCGTACGCCGAGGGACTTGACCACCTGATCTTTGCAGCAAAGCGCAATATCGATATAACCGTAATTGTGCACAATAACCGGGTCTATGGACTTACTACCGGGCAGTACACCCCCACATCCCCGCTTGGATTTAAGGGAAAATCAACCCCTTCCGGTACAGCGGAATATCCCATCAACCCGGTTGAGCTCATGCTCGCGAGCGGTGCAAGCTTCATTGCCCGGGGATACACCCGGAAGATGGATGCGTTAAAGGGGCTGATCCGCGCAGGTATTGCACACAAGGGTTTTTCATTCATTGATGTGCTCCAGATCTGTGCCACATTCTTCCCGGCAACAGACTATTATGATTCCCATGTGTATGATCTGCCTGCCACAGGTACGCCGGATTTTGAGGCTGCGTGTGCCCTTGCCCGCGAATGGGACTACAACAGCGATGCCCGGATCGCCCTTGGCATTTTTTATGAGCGGGCCCTTCCAACATTTGAAGAGCGGATGAGTCCCGTTTCAGTTAGAGAAGAAGAGCGTGAGCGTGCCATACGGGAGCTGCTTGAAGCCCGGACATAATCGGGATCCCCTCAGAATGGGTATCAATCATATACGGATAGTGCAATGAAACCGGAATATACATGTGAATAGTGATCCAACCCTGTTAAGAGCACAATTACGCATGACTGACGAACGACCATCCCTTCGCAGAGTATCCGGGCCAACCGACAGACCTGAATCCCGTTCAATGGTGATCCGGCTGCTCGTGATCCCCATTGCTATCTATGCGATCTGGATGATTGTAACAGCCCTTCTCGAAGGGGATGCCCGCCTGTTCCTGGCACAAAACCCGGCAGGAATTGTCATATACACGGTTTTTGCATGCATCATTACGGGAATGATTATACCGGTATACTGCCTGCGTGAATCATTCGTCACGGGTGCGATCAACATGTTCCAGATCGGATTTCGGGAATTGCGGCGAACCCTGTTTGCATGTTCCCTGACATCCTTTTTCGGATATACGATGGTAATACTCTTTTCACCGTTTGGGACGGATCGATCCGCATTCGCCTTCACGTTCCTGCTTCTGCTGCCGACAGCAATTGCATCGGTGATGGTCTGCTGGGTGCTTCTGGGAACCCATGTACAGGCATTTGTGCGGAGCGGGGGGACTATCATATCGATCGCTGCCGGCAGCCTGGTCACTGCATGGCTTTTCTGCATCACGTCCTTTGCCCACAGCCCGTCAGTTCACCTGCAATCGGCGCTGGCGGGATTCCTGGTGCTCGGACTTGCAACAGCAGTCTTCTTCTTTGCGGTCAGGGATGTCTATGCAGCAAGCATCTTTGTTGCGTTTGGACTGACATTTGTTATGGCAGACCGTATCGGGATATCCGGCACGCAGAGTGCGATGATCGCAGTCTATGGTTCTGCACTTTTAGCAGTCATCACTCTCATCGGAATACACCGGTATTTTTCCCGGAATTTCAAAACGGTCATGCTGCCGGTAAAATAACCCGACCTTCAGCCGGAACAGGGATAAAAAATATTATACGCATATGCATCGAAAGTTACCACTATGGAGAAAAGACTCAGGGACGGACTTTTGATCTGTGCTATTCTTGGTTTTATGGTACTGGTTGCCGGGTGCTCCGATCAGTCATCTGCTGGAACGACTACTACCGTACCCACGACAGCATTGCCAGAAGCAAAGTTTGTTGCAGGAGATATTATTGCCAAATCTGCCTCATCGACGGATCAGACATTATATGTTATTACCAAATACGATGTGACAACCGATATGTACACCCGGGCCTGGATCTATAAAAACACTGACGGGTCATGGGGACACTTCATCAACAACAAGACTGAAAAAGTTGAGAGGGTCCTTGTCGAAAAAGTCTATCCGGTAAAATTATCCCATGTGACCGTCTCGTCTATACAGATTGTTACGACAACCATTCCTACGACGGTTCCAACAACCCTCTCCGGCAGTACTCCCACGGTGAGCAATGTATCTCCCGCGAGCGGTGCCAAGGATGCAGTTGTCGGCGTAACAATTACCGGTACGAATTTCGAGAGCGGTGCAACGGCAAAACTGACGCGGGCAGGATACCCGTCAATTACAGCAACGGGCGTATCGGTCTCCTCTGCAACTTCAATTGGCGGGACCTTCAATCTCAATGGCGCGGACGAAGGTAGCTGGAATGTCATGGTCACCAACCCTGGAGGAATGTCGGGGACCAAGACCGGCGCATTTTCTATTGGTGCTCAACCCCCCATTCTGACGAGTGTTTCCCCAACACACTCTGAACTGAATACAACCCAGCTTGCCATAGCCATTAATGGCCAGAATTTCAAAGAGGGGGTAAAAGTGACTTTTATTCAGGGAACAACCGAACTTCCCTGTGTCACTCCAACGTCTCTCGATACCCTGAAGATCACCTGTGTTCTTGATCTCAAGACCTCCAACGGTGCCAAATCCGGTCTCTGGGATGTAAAAGTGTTAAATATCGATGGTCAGCAGTCAGGTACCCTGACCGGAAAATTCACGGTTGAGAATCAAACACTTTCCAGTTCCTGATCTCAAATCTTTTTAATATCCTTTGGTCTTAAAAATTTAAGAGACCCGATTCATTATTTTTATTTCTGATTTGATTCAGGGTACTACGACGGTTTTTCCTCCACATACCACAAACTATTAACACCAGTGAACGGTAAAAAATGGATAATCATGGTCGAAGCCTTCCTCACGTCTCCCCTGTTTGCCCTTGTGCTGCTGCCGTTCATGATTTTCTGCGCCCGTGTCTGCGACATGAGCCTTGATACGATCCGTGTCATCACCATGTCGAAAGGGATCAAGTACCTTCCCGCAATCATCGGCTTTTTCGAAGTGATCATCTGGCTTGTAGCCATTGGCCAGGTAATGAATAACCTGACAAACGTTGTCTGCTATATCGCTTACGGGGCCGGGTTTGCCACCGGGACCATTGTCGGCATGGCAATCGAAGAGAGACTCTCCCTGGGCCTCACCAGTGTCCGTATCATAACCAAAGAGGATCCGGCAGACCTTATGAGATTTCTCAGGACGCATAATTATGGCGTCACCAGTGTTGATGGGGAAGGTGGGACAGGTAGGGTGAAAATGGTCTTTACCATCATCAAGCGGCAGGATCTTGCCCATGTGATCAGCATCATCAAACAGTTCAATCCCTCCGCTTTTTATTCCGTGGAAGAGGTTAAATCCGTTGCAGAAGGAGTATTTCCTGAGCGGAGCAGGCATGGAATCTTTTCCTGGATAGACACTCTCCGGTTTAACCAGAAGGGAAAATGATCCCTCCATATACATACGAATGATTCGCCCATGAAATCCGGTCCTGTTGTCATGCGATCACGATACTGAACCTGTAGCAGGGGGGGTCAATAGAACCAGGAGATCCGTTCCTGCCATTCAATGTCCCGGCTCAGGACCAATACCTTCTTTTTGTTGCAGGGTGACGAGAACTTACGGAGTATTCATGCCCATACAACAGGTTCATGTGGAAAATTTCAAGAGTTTTTCCGAACTCGATGTTGATCTGTCCCGCTTCAATGTGGTAATAGGGTCAAATGCAGCAGGAAAATCCAATTTCATCAGTATTTTCAAGTTCCTCCGCGATATTGCACGCCACGGTCTGGCGAATGCAATCGCCATGCAGGGGGGCCTGGAATACCTACGGAATGCAAAGATCGGGCATGGACGGGATCTTGTGGTACGGGTTGTCTATACCCCGGACCAGAAGATGGATATTATCGATCGTAAGGCCGGCGGCAATACACTTCTGGGGATCCAGTCTTGCGAATCCTCCTACGAGTTTGCGATCCGTTTTGAAGAAAAAGGGGATGGATTTGCGATTATACAAGACCGGCTCGTGATCGGGTGCGAGGTCTTTTCCTGCGAACGAAAGGGAACGGGCATAACGAAAAAAAATACCCTGGGACACGGCGGGATACAAGTAACCAGCGAAAAGGGGGATGTAACGTTTGCCGTCAACATCCCCGAGGGATGCCCCCTGTCTGAAAACGATATCATTCCGGTCTTTTTCCGCGGGGTACATCTGCCAAAAAACACCCTTCTCCTGGAGAATTCGTATGCATATCCACTTCCGCACGTGGAGAAATTCTTTGACCGGATCGCGGTGTACGATATTGATCCAAAACTCCCGAAACGGGGAGCATTAATCACCGGAAAACGGGATCTTGAGGAGGATGCCAGCAACCTTGCCGTCGTCGTAAAAACCATTATCGAAGACCCCGAAAAGAAGCGGAAATTCTCAAACCTGCTCCGGGACACGATGCCTTTTGTGGAGGATTTCTCCGTGCAGAAGTTCATGGATGTTTCCCTAATCCTCACGCTCCGCGAACGATATGCCAAAAACCATGATCTTCCTGCCTCCTCCATGTCAGATGGGACGATTACGATCTTTGCCCTGATCATCGCGCTCTATTTCGAGGACAAACCATTCATCGTCATTGAAGAGCCGGTAAGCCATATCCACCCGTTTTTAGTCGCCCGGGTCATGGCAATGATGAAGGAGTCATCAGAACGAAAGCAGCTGATGATCACCACTCACAGCACGGAAGTAGTCAAGCATGTCAGTCTTGAAGATATCCTGCTCATATCGAGAGACAGCGAGGGGTTCTCGGTCATATCGCGCCCTGCGGATAAAGAAGAAGTCCGGACGTTTCTGGAAAATGAGATCGGGATTGAAGAGCTCTATGTCCAGAACCTGCTGGGATTGTGAGCATGAAAAAACGGCTTTTTATCCTGGTCGAAGGCGAGGATGACGTCAGGTTCTTTGGCCGGATTATAAAACCCCTTTTCGTCACCCGGTATGAATCCATCGAGATCATTCCCTATGCCTGTATCAAGCGGGTGAAGGTGAACAATTTTTTGAAAAGTGTCCGGCAGATGAACAATGACTATATCTTTGTTGCCGATATCGATACCGAACGCTCGGTCCGGGACAAAAAACAGATTCTCTATTATCATTTCGACAATATATCCGGCCACAGTATTGTCATCGTGATCAAAGAGATCGAGAGCTGGTATTATGCCGGGCTGTCTGCCATTTCGGCCCGGGATATCGGTGTTGAGGAACGTCTGGCAACTGATGAAATGTTCAAAGAGGAATTCAACCAGCTCATGCCACAGCACTTTGACTCACGCATTGATTTCATGTTTGAGATCCTCAAATCCTTCTCGCTGGAAACGGCGGTTCTGAAAAACCGTTCTTTCAAATTTTTTGTTGAGCGGTATCATCTTGCTGATAGCATTCCTGACATACCCCACCATGAGGTATGAACCCGGCTATAGCTGTTGTACGCTATCGAAATGATTATTTCAAATCTCCACACTAGTTACGTAACAACTAAAACCATCGGAGGTTTTGATTTTGACAGAAAAATACGTGTGTGCCATCTGCGGGCATGAATACAATCCTGAAAAGGGAGAACCGTTGCAGAATATCCCCACGGGCAGGGATTTTGCTACTCTGGCAGAAGACTGGCAATGTCCTGTCTGCGGAGCCGCAAAGAGATTTTTTAACCGGAGTTGTAACTGATTGTTATGGTTTCACGTGAAATTGCACAGGGGATCTTCTGGGTGGGAGCTCTGGATTTTGACCGCCGTCTCTTCGATGCCCTGATCCCGCTCCCAAACGGAACGAGCTATAATGCTTACCTTATCAGGGGAAGCGGGAAAACCGCTCTTATCGATACGGTCGATCCCGGCAAGGAATTTGAGCTGGTGTCAAACCTGCTCAAACTCGGCGTTGAAAGCATTGATTACGTGGTTATCAACCATGCCGAGCAGGATCATTCCGGCACCCTGCCGATGATCCTCGAATTCTACCCGAATGCGGTAGTGGTGACCAATGAGAAATGCAAAGAACTGCTCATTGCCCTGCTCCAGCTTCCGGAAAACCGGTTCAGGATCATCAAGGACAACGAGACCCTGTCACTGGGTGACCGGACGCTCGAATTCCATCTGACCCCGTGGACACACTGGCCCGAGACCCAGGTAACGTACCTTAAGGAAGACCAGATCCTTTTTTCCTGCGATCTCTTCGGATTCCATTTGGCCACGTCTGACCTGTATGTGACCGATGAAGCTGAGTGCTACCGGTTGGCAAAACGGTATTATGCCGAGATCATGATGCCATTCCGGAACAGCATCAGGGGCTACCTGACAACAATTAAGGCACTCCCGCTCAAAATGATCGCACCCAGCCACGGTCCTGTTCACCAATCCCCGCAGTTCATTCTCGATGCCTATGCTGACTGGATTTCCGATTCGGTGAAAAACGAAGTTGTAATCCCGTATGTGTCGATGCATGGCAGTACTGAAAAGATGGTAGAGCACCTGACTAATGCCCTGATCGCACGTGGTATTACGGTAAAACCGTTCAACCTGACTGTTACAGATATCGGGGATCTGGCGCTTGCCCTGGTGGATACGGCCACTGTTGTTGTGGGGACACCTACGGTCCTGTTTGGTCCTCACCCCCAAATTGTGTATGCTACGTACTTAGCCAACATGCTCAAGCCCAAAGTCCGGTTTGCCTCGGTGATCGGATCGTACGGCTGGGGCGGCAAAACTGCCGAGACGGTTGTTAAGATGCTCGACCACGTCAAAGTGGAAGTCCTTGAACCGGTTATCGTGAAAGGACAGCCGGATGAAGCGACGTTAAAGCAGCTGGACCGGCTCGCAGACGATATCTTAAAGAAGCACCGCGAGATCATGATTGTATAGGGAGTTATTTGTATGACAAGAAAACTTGAAATCTACAAGTGCGGTGTTTGCGGAAATATTACCATGGTTGTTCATGCTTCCGGAGGAACCCTCGTGTGCTGTGACAAACCCATGGAGTTGCAGAAGGAAAAAACTGATGACACCGGAAAGGAGAAACATGTGCCGGTCATTGAGAAATCTGCAAAAGGCGTAAGTGTAAAGGTAGGTTCGGTCCCCCATCCTATGGAAGAAAAACACTATATTGAATGGATCGAAGTGACCTCAGGAAAAAATCTCTCCGTAGTTGGATTAAAACCCGGTGACAAGCCTGAAGCAGAGTTCTGTACTGCCGATACGAATGCCAAGGTACGTGCATACTGCAATGTGCACGGGCTTTGGACAAACAAACTCTAGTTCTCCACTCTTTTTTACATGCTGACGACAGGCAAACACTAATAGAGCCTCAGTGGCAATTCTTTAGCGATGCACCGGTTTGAGCATCTTTCCACGATTATTGCAGATCTCGGGGACATTTTTGTCTATGTTGCCCCGGTAACCTGTGTTCCGCTCATTGTAGCGGTTCTTTTCTCCGAGTGGAATATGCTCCTGCCCATGCTTGCCGTGCCGATTACATTTTTTATCATCGGCATGCTCATAAGAAGACTGCCACGCACCCAGCGGGGCGTGAGACTTTCAACTGCCCTCTGCTCGGTTGCCCTCTTCTGGTTTACCAGTGCAATGGTAAGTGGTCTGCCGTTCATGCTCGGACTGCATATGGGATTTACCGATGCTCTCTTTGAAGGGATGGCAGGCTGGACCGGGACGGCTTTTTCCATGATGCAGTCACTGGAGACCGCACCTCATACACTCCTCTTCTGGCGATCCTATATGCAGTGGATCAGCGGCATAGGGATTATTGCATTTGCCATTGCCATGGCCAGCAGCACCGGGCTTTCCCGGTCAAAGATATTCCGCACGGAAAGCAGGGATGAACCGCTGATGCAGGGAGTCGTATCTACCGGCAGGGCGCTCTGGAAAATCTACGGGATTCTTACCTTCTTTGCGCTGGGTCTCATCCTGTTTACCGGTCTCTCGTTATGGGAATCGGTAAATCTTGCTCTGGCCGCAATATCAACCGGTGGATTTACCCTGCACCCGGGAGGAATCCTGTATTATCACAGCGTCCTGCTCGAGCTTATCCTCCTCCCGATCATGATCGCCGGGGCCCTTCCGTTCAAACTCTATTACCTCATAGCAGAGAACCGTCGCTGGAGCCTCTTTGGCGATGAACAGGTCAAACTCTTCTTTGTCTTTGTAGCTTTGGGAACCGCGGTCCTTACCTACGATCTGGTCTATTTTAACAACCTTGCATACCTGCCGGCCCTGCACCAGGGCCTGTTCATGACCGTATCTGCTGTTTCCACGTCAGGGTTTTCTATTGTAAATATCCATACCTGGGCCAGCGTAACGATCCTCTTTCTTGCCATGCTGGTATTTATCGGGGGTGCGAGTGGCAGTACTGCCGGGGGGATTAAATTACACCGGGTCATACTTGCCGTCCGTGCCCTGCTCTGGTGGTTCCGTCGCCTCTTTGTCAGTGGCAAGGTACTCATGCCATTCCGGCTTGAAGGGCGGGTGATCCCGAAGGCAACAGCAGAGCTGGAAGTTGCAAAGAACATGCTCATCATCATCCTTTCGGTTACCGTCATTTTTGTCGCGGCCCTTGCCGTTATCCAGTTCCATCTCACTACATTTTCACTGACCGAAATCGTACTTGATGTCGTCTCTGCATTCTCTACCTGCGGTCTGGGTTCCGGGTATGTATCCCATGATATGCCCATCATCTCAAAATGGATCTTTATCTGCGTGATGTGGGTGGGCCGGCTTGAGGTTATTCCCGTAGTGATGCTGATTATGGCTCTCTTTGGCAGACGGGAATAACCGGGCAAACCTGCCAATGATCCCTGTAACACAACTTTACTTTTCTTAACATCAGGAGATCTAATATAAATTGCCACTCCATAGTATGGTGATGAAACAGATCGCCCTGTATGGCAAGGGGGGTATCGGCAAATCCACCACCTCGGCCAATCTCTCCGCTGCGCTCTCCGGTATGGGGCTTGATATCCTGCAGATCGGATGCGATCCCAAGCGGGACAGTACCCGGATGCTAATGCACGGCCAGTTTATCCCCACGGTCATGGATCTGGTCCGGGTCCGGGGCGAAGCGCCGATTACGTTATCGGAAGTCGAGTTTACCGGGTTCAATGGTGTCCGCTGTGTCGAGGCGGGAGGGCCGGAACCCGGTGTCGGGTGTGCCGGGCGGGGAATCATTGCCACGTTTCAGCTGCTCGAGAAGTTCGGGGCTTTAAAAGGCGACGTTATTGTGTATGATGTGCTCGGCGATGTTGTCTGCGGAGGATTTGCCATGCCGATGCGCGAGGGGTATGCACAGGATGTCTACCTTGTAACCTCCGGCGAACTGATGTCACTCTATGCAGCAAACAACATCTGCAAGGCGATCCAGCGCCTTTCTTCGAGAACAAAAAGCACCTGCCGGCTGGCCGGGGTGATCTGTAATGCCAAGAACCAGCCGAATGAAGAGGAACTGGTTGCGGAGTTTGCAAAGCGGGTGAACAGCTCGCTTATCCAGTTTATCCCGCGTGACCGGGTTGTGCAGCTGGCCGAACTCAACCGGAAGACAGTCATCGAGTACGAACCCGCATCTGCGCAGGCTGAATGTTATCGCACCCTAGGCAAACGGGTTATGGAGAATACCCATTTTACTATCCCAACCCCGTTAGAGATTGATGAGCTTGAATCCCTTGCCTATTCATACATCTAGATTCGGTGGCTGCACCCTCACCGGGGCCCTCTCGGTGACGACCCATATCCGCAATACCGCAAGTCTTGTCCATGGGCCAAAAGGGTGCACCCATCATAACTTCTCCCTGTTGCACGCTACCGGGCTTGACAATGATATCGTCACCCTGCCGGCACTGGTTTCTACTGCCTTAAGCGAGAGTGATATTGTGTTTGGGGGGGAGGGGGCACTGCTTCGCACCCTTGATACTGTGGCAGAACGTGACATCGATGCCATATTCGTGCTCTCTACCTGCATTATTGATACCATAGGTGATGATGTAGCCGCAATCTGCAGCAGGGAGTATGGCATACCCGTGATCATTGTGCCAACTGCCGGTTTCCTTGGGGGTACGTTCCAGAACGGGGTGGCTAATGCCCTCTGTGCAATCGCCGGTACCGCTGCACCCTGCCCCGTGAATGACTGGGTGAATATCATTGGTGAAAAAAATCTCGAATACGAGGTTGAAGAAAACTATGCAGAAATAACCCGGCTCTTAGGAATGCTCGGTATTCCGGTGAACCTGCGGTTCGTGCATGATATCGCGTTTGAGGATATCGGGACGCTGGGTGCTGCCCGGCTCAATATCCTGCGGGAACCTGCGCTCCTGTCGGTGGGAGATTACCTGGAGCAGCGATTTGGCACTCCTTTTATCCCGACATTTCCGGTCGGACTCTCCGGCACGCTCTCGTTTTTGGAAGCCGTTGCTGAAATTTTTGGCATAACCAGCCATCCGGCCGTGGAAAAAGAACTTCTGTTACAGACAGATACCCTTGCCGGTTTTTCTGATCTCAAGGGTATGGCTGCATCGTTTGATCCGGCTATGAGTGATCCGGATGGCGTGAAATCTTTTTATGAAGTGGCAGAGGCATTACATATCCACCTGAAACAACCGGGCACGAACGGCGTTTCACTCGGTCCTGGTACCCCGGTGGGAACTACCGGTGTGCGGCGGATGCTCCACCGCTGGAGGCGCCAGCTTCATGCCTGAATGCACCAATCCCCTCTGGCCCTGTGCAATGACCGGGGCGGCTGCCTGCCTTGCCGGATACGAAGGGATGACCGTCGTGATCCATGGATCGAGCGGCTGCTACTACTATCCAACCACGCTCCTCCACGCTCCCCTGCACGGGACATTCATCCTCGAACACGAGATCATCTTTGGCTCCGAGGACCGGCTCAATGAAGTGATCGGGGGATTGTCCGGAAAGGGCAAACGTATCGCAGTGATCACTACCTGTGTTCCGGCAATCCTTGGGGAGGATATCCGGTCCATGCTCGAAAAGCACGATGTTATTCTTGTAGACAGCCCGGGTTTTTCCGGTGATGTGGAGGCAGGATACAAAAATGCCCTCTCGATACTGGCACCTCGTGTTGATACCAGTGCCCATGGAGTAAATATTGATGGTGCCTGCCTGTTCGATCCCTTCTCTGCGGGCAATGTGCAGGAGGTCGGGCGATTGCTGAGTATGGCCAAAATACCTGCTGGCACGGTATTTTCCCATGACCGGCTTGAAAAAGTGCAGCATGCATCTCCATATACGATCGGCACGAATGACGATTTTGCAAGCGGCATTGGTGAGTATTGTGGGGGGACGCTCGGGTTCCGGGCGATCGAGACAACATTTGGAAAATTAGGAGAAGTGTTCGAGGACGCTGATGTGGACCGGGTCTTTTCAGAGGTTGAACAACAGGAGGAGCGTCTGGTCAGGGCATGTGACAAGTACCTGCTCCGGTTCGATCCGCCCTCTGTAGCAATTTTTGCCGGTTTTTCTTATGCACTGCATACTGCAGGAACCCTCGAACGGTACCTGGATGCGGAGATACGATGTATCGGGTCACGTAATGTTCCGGGCGAATCGAAGTACCCGGTAGGACAGGTTACCGGGCTTGATGAAGTGAGATCCCTGATCGGACAGCATAATCCGGATCTGGTAATGGGGTCCTCTTTTGAGCGTTCAGTCTGCGATGCCCGGGCTTTTACCGGCATCACACCGCCACTGCGGGGAACGGTCCGGCTTGCCCCCACCCCCATTGCGGGAATAAATGGGACCCTTTCTCTCGTGGAGCAGGTCATCAACACCTGCATGGACAAAAAAAGCGGCCGGTCCTGATCGCCTTTTTCCGGTATGCGAATTTTCGCTCCGGATTGCTTTTTTATCAGGGTTTGGCAGACTCTCTCTCCCGGATTACAGGAATTATTCACTTTCACCCTGCGCACGGTGACGGGTTATATAGCCGGCATTGCAACGCCATACTACGACAGAAAGGTGGTCGGGTATGATGGAAAAAGCAGGATATCTCCAGCGGACCGGGTACAGTGCATATGACAGTGAAGGAAATGTGCATGCAGTGATCGAACTCCATATCCTTGGGAGACGGTATGCTATACGGAGGTCTGATCTCTCCAAGGCAGTCTCCGGTCATGTTTTTGTGCAGCTGGAGGAACTCACCCACGAATGGCAGTATTACCTTGGAGCGGTAAAGGGACTTGCTCAGGTCTCGGTTTCAGGAAAAGCGTTGAACATCGAGTTATTTGAGGCCGGCAGCTTCACGGTCTCGCTAAACACCCTCCGTGGGGTAATATACGGAAAAGATCGCTTGGCAACTATTGTAAAGATACCCGCACAACCCGCCATCAGCGCCCGCCGGGGCGTTTATGGACAGCAGCAGATCGGTGCCGTTGTATAGGGTGGATTCCACAACGGAACAGGATTTCCGTATCGTAATTGCTGGAAGTCCGAGATCGAACCTCTTTTTTCCAGCGAAATCGTACAACATTAATAGTTCTGCGACAGATGATCTGTGTGAAGAAGAACACTCCTTTTTATCCGGTTGTTCTGACGTGAATTGGCACAGGGAGCTAGGATCATGAGCATGGATATTTCGGATACGATATACCGGGATCTGGTAGAGTGCCAGCAGGACCTGGTAGTTAAGTTCAACCCGGAAGGCCGTCTTCTCTTTGTGAACACCGCTTACTGTGAAGCCGTGGGAAAACCAAAAGAGGCACTTACCGGCAGCGTGTTCATGCCGGTTACTGATGAGCGGTATTCCGATGTCATTGCCACCCGGATGACCAGGCTCTTCCGCCCGCCATTTGCCTGCATGGTAGAGCAGTGGATCCAGACCCCAAAGGGAATGCGGTGCTTCAGCTGGTCGGCAAAGTCGGTACTGAAAGGTGCCAATACGGTTGAATCGATTGTAGCTACCGGCCATGACATCACGCGGATCAAGAGCGAACAGAAAGCGCTGAAAAAGAAGGATGAGGAACTGATGCTCGCTATCGAGAGCGGGAAGCAGATGTATTACACCCATACTCCTGATCATACGATGATGTTTGTCAGCCCACGTTTGCGTGCTCTTCTCGGGTGTCATCCAAAGGAAGGAAAACGCACCTGGACGGATTATCTCACCGAGAATCCGATGAATGCCTCCGGGCTTGAACGGACCTTAAAGGCGATCGCATCCGGCCGGCGCGAACCTATCTACCGGTTGGAGATGAGCTCGCTTGACGGTCACATAATCCAGCTCGAAGTCAACGAGATCCCGCTGGTAAAGAACGGAAAGACGGTTTCGATAGCGGGATGCGTAACCGATGTTACCGAAAAAGCGCTGGTTGAAGAGGGGTTGGCTGAGGCCGAGATCCTGATCCCGGATCTCGCGGTATCAAAAAAACGCCTCAACGATCATTCTGTGTCTCCGGTATCCCGCCCGAAAAAACAGCGTAGCTTTTTCCAGTCCCTCTTCTCACGAAAACCGGATGTGGAAGAGGAGGATGATTTTACTGGACATCCCCGTAATCCGAAATAGGTCAAATGGGGTGATGCAGACGGGGGTCCCCTCCCTCCTTGGGTGCGGAGAGGGGATTTGGAGAGTGACCGTCCATTTTATTGAAAAATTGAGGATTGCCTGTGAATTGCCGGAGGTCAATAAAAATTCATCCATACAACCATGGGATTTTTTTTGTCGCGGTCATGCAACCACCTTATAATGAAAAAATTAATCCTTCCAATCCTCCCCGGTCATCAGATTCCATGCGTTTTTATAAGCAATTTTCTCAGCAACGTCGTTTGGCATTGCAGGAAGAATGATTTGGCGGAATGTATTCAGGACCTGGTCATAACTTCCAAACCGCCCGCCGTTGATATCAGATCCCAGAACAAAGCGGTCGGGGAACTCCTCGATTACTTTTTTCCATTCGGGTTTAAGGGTGGACGGGGATTGTGTAGTATCATACATGATTGCATCCACATACCCTGTCTGGTATTTTGAGCCGGGTTGTGATTGCACGATATCAAAATACAGGTTCGGATATTTAATCAAAAGCTCCCTTGCAGCATCCGGTGTCGTGAATTTGCTCCAGGTAACGGGATTCCTGTTCCGGCCAAAATGGCACCAGACGACTTTGGCCTTTGGATATTTTGTGAGCGTCTTCTCCAGCTCAGGAAGCATTGCATCTTCCGCTTCATGATGGATTAAGAAGGGAACACCGGTATCATTTGAGGCTTTGAAAACGAGCTCGAAAGTATTTGAGTCCAGGGGCATATGCACATCCCGGTTATTCGTACTTGAGGGGTAATGACGTGCCTCAAACTCACCCATGGCAAAATAATCACCTGAACGTACTTCTCTATTCAGTTTATCAAGAAAGTTCATGTCGCTGCCATGCCACAGTGGACCGTCGCCATGAACGGTGGTTGGAACAAATTTGTCGGGATATAATTTGTTAAGCCTTAAGGATTCTTCACTCCCCTGTTGTTCATTGGGACCGAGCCAGGTTAATGCAACACCGTTCCTGTCCATATTATCGATAATCTTTCCAATATCCATGTCCTTGTCCCAGTGGAACTCTACATCTATAATGGGAATGTTGTGGATACCTGTTTTTTTGATTTTCCGTATACTTTCCGCAAATGTTTTTATCTGTTCGTTTTTATCGGTCAGATTCACAGGCAGGGCTGTAATCTGAGTTAGTGGAACACCCGATCCGCTTGTATTGGTTATAATCTGAGAATCATTTGGAGGGACTGAGGGGATCTGAGGATTCTGCATAACCGAACCACTGTTTTGAGGGGCCATACATCCCGTTGAATAGAGGGAAATAATCAAAACCAATACAAGAAAGATAAAATGTTTTTTCATCCGGATATCCTAAACAGGAATACTATTATTATTACGCAATAAAACAGCTGTCCTGGAATTGTCTGATACACAAATTCACATGTCATCCATTATTGACCAGAAGATCCAAAGTGCAACAGAACACCTTCTTGCGATGTCGGGAGTGTTGCAACAGAACCCGGGATTTAATATTCATCCTTATGCCGGACTGCTTCAATAACCACAAGGTTATTGGAACAGTCAATGGTGTAGATTACCTGAACCTGTTTTTTTAACTAGATCTCCCCGTTACACCATAAAGCAGACCCCTTTTCCCTCACCCCTCATCGCGGAGGAAGGCACGCGCCATCATCACCCTTAATCCGGTTGAGGTGGAGTGTGGCAAGGATGATAAAGATCCCAATAGCGATGATGGCATATCCCTGCGGTTCATCGTTAAGAGGTGGGAACGCGACGACGTAGATCCCGTTTGCGATTACAAAAAGCCCGATGATGCATCCTTCTATCGTGAGAGCCCTGACCATGTGCCTGACACCTGCTGAACAGGAATGGGGGGATGAAGGGTTAAAAAGGGTTTCATAAATCGTTTTTAAAAAAAATGGGGAGGACAATACATCAGGAGGTCATGAGATTCGCGCCTTTTGCCGAAAGCGCGTTCATCTGGGCGGTAATTCGGTCCATGATCTGTTTTTCATTATTGTAGGTGACAGTGAGTTGTTCAAGTTCGGCTTTTAACTGAACTAATTTCAGTTCTTCGGAATCAAGAGTGTTTTTTGCACCCAATGACTCCTGATATTCTGCATAGGTCAGGTTCTGACCAGCATATTTTTGATTATAGGAATCGGTGAGGGAACGGTAATAGTCCAGTTCAGTATTGTATGCGCTTACTTTCGTATTGTACTGGCTGACAATCGTTGCAAACCGGTCAATCTCGTTGTTAGCATCACGTCTCAAATCCATATTAGTTTTTAAGTCTTTGGGGTTCTCAAAGAAGATGCCGCGATAGTAACCGGGATTGTCTTTTTTATAAACGAGAAAACCACCCGTTGTCTCTAAAGCAACCCATTGCTTCGGGGCTGCTTCTACGATAACCCATACATGATTATAATCTTTCCAGTCTGCATCCGGGTTCTGGATATTTCCCGCAACCAGTAATGCCCGCATACCTTGTGTGTCAACGATATTCCAGACATCCTGCGCCATATCTGCGCAGACGAAGTAATCCTCAAGGGTATAGGTGTGGATTTTGTGGTAATCTTCTACAATCTGTTGTAAAATACGGATATTGGTGTCTTCCTGGCTTTCGATGATAAATGCAACTGTTGAGTTCTGACCCGAGGGAAGTGATGCAACCAGATGGTAATTTCCGCTCGGTAACATGGTGCTGTTTACGGTATGATTATAGGTGTTATCCGGGCGGATACCAGCAAATTGAGTTTTAATCGGTGCTGCGGTTCCCTCCGAATAGACAGAGATCGTTACATTGGGATTATCGTTTGGATGGGGCCTTACTGCTGTACCGGAGAGTAAAACCGCTTCTCCTTTTTTGTATATACAGGTCGCCGGTCCCGTAGTATTTTGTATCATCTCTGCCGAAAAGCACGCAACCGTTACCTCCGGGATGAGATTATCAGATAAGTCAGCACTGATGGTTCCTGCCTGGCCCACGGTGACACTAATATTCTTTTTCCACGGGGGATATCCCTCGCGACGGAGTTCCAGATGATACTCTCCCGGGAGCAGGTTGTGCATTACACACGGGGTTATTCCCCGGAATTCTGAATCCAGGTACACTCCCGCCCCCACGGGATCGGACTGGACAAAAAGGGAGTTTTGGGTGAAGAGATACCCCACCCCTCCAACAAGGAAAATTATGAATACTGCTGCAATAAGCAGGTACTGTCTTTGCAGGCCGGCTTTTTTTACCGGGTCCGGCTCAGGTTTTACGGGCATGATTTCCGGCGTGCCATTAGTATTTAATGCAGCTCCGCAGTTAGTGCAGAACTGCATCTTATCCTGTACTGATGACCCACACCGGGGACACGATTTCAGCATTCTTTCTGATCTTTTATATTTTGGCATGAAAATAAGTATCCCTGTTGTATTACGGTTCTCGGAAAGGATCCCCTGTTCCGGTTTATCTAACCCCGGCCCATATCAGCATGAAAACGGTGTAAAGATATTTTCACAGATGGATCTTCCTTCATTTTTATTTCCCGATCCTCCTCTCCCCATTTCCATTTGTAAACGGTGGGGGGATACCGCTCAGACCCCGTATTCACAACCCTTATCCTTAAAAAAAATCGATCTCACACAATCAGGGCGTATCTTCCATGACGTACACAAGCAGAACCCGGGCGGGCGTACTCATATTCATCGGGACTGCGTGGTTCCTGATGGGGATCATTGTTTCCGAAGCGCTCTATCCCGGTTACAAGGTAACGCAGATGATCAGCGATCTCGGGGTTGGATCTACTGCACCGATCTTCAACTCCGCAATCTTCGGTTTCGGTCTCCTGCTCATTGCAGCGGCATATCTGCTCCATACAGGAAGAATCAACCGCGGGTTTCTTGTCCTGCTGGCCCTGACCGGCGTCGGGGCCGCGGGTGTTGGGATCTTTCCTGAAACCGTAGTCATCCCGCATGTGATCAGTGCGATCACGGTCTTTATCTGCGGCGGGTTGTGTGCGATATCTGCATACCGGATATTTACCACGCCATGGTCATGGATCTCACCGGCCCTCGGTATTATCACCCTCGTTGCCACGGTGCTGCTCGGCGCGAAGTGCTACCTCGGTCTTGGCGCCGGGGGCATGGAACGGATGATCGCTTACCCGCTCATTATCTGGGCAATCGGTACCGGGGCGTTTCTTATGGCACCGGAATCCGGATAAAAAAAAGATTTATTTCCCTTTCTTCACACACTCGGCAATATACGACCCGGCTTTGGTCGTCCGTGCCGAGCCGCCCATATCCTTGGTCACCACACCGTCTTTGATGCTCTTCTCGATAGCAGAGACAACTGCTGCTGCTGCCTTGTGCTCGCCAATATGATCGAGCAGCAACGATCCTGCCCAGATGGTGGCGATCGGGTTTGCAACACTCATGCCCTTGTACTTGGGGGCCGAACCGTGGATCGGCTCGAACATCGAGGTGCCCTTCGGGTTGATGTTGCCGCCGGGGGCTAAGCCCAGGCCACCCTGGATCATCGCACCGAGATCGGTGATGATATCGCCAAACATGTTGGGCGTGACGACGACATCGAACCACTCGGGGTTCTTGACAAACCACATGGTGACAGCATCGACAAAGTTGAAATCCGTCTTGACATCGGGATACTTCTTTGCCGTCTCGGTAAACACATCCCGCCAGAGGCCGTACACATCTGAGAGCACGTTTGCCTTGTCCACGGAAGTGAGTTTCTTCTCCCGCCGCATGGCAAGGTCAAAGGCATAGGTCTGGACCCGGCGTGAACCCTCGCGGGTGATGACCCCAATCTGATAAGCGATCTCCTCTGCATCGCTCTCCACGTCGAGACCGAATTTCACGCTGTACATATCGCGGATTACGTTAAGCTCCTTCTTCTCGTGTTTCTTGAACCGGGAACCGATCCCTACGTAGAAATCTTCGGTGTTCTCCCGGACCACGACAAAATCAATATCCGCAGGAGTCTTGCCGGCCAGCGGGGTCTCGACACCGTTTAAGAGTTTGATGGGGCGGAGGTTGACGTACATGTCGAAGTGGAAGCGCAGCGCCAGCAGAATGCCTTTTTCAAGGATACCCGGTTTGACCCGCTCATCGCCGATTGCACCGAAATAGATCGCCTTGAACTTCGAGAGTTCCTTCAGTTCATCTTCAGTGACAAGTTTTCCTGAATTGATGTACCGGTCCGCCCCGATATCGAAATCCGCCCACTGGATATCGAAGTTGAACCGCTCTCCTGCTGCTTCTAATACCTTCTTTCCCTCGGCCACGATCTCCGGGCCGATCCCATCTCCGCCGATTGCGGCTATCTTGTACATACCGGTACCTCCCTGAGATTCTTCGCGTATTCCACTAGCCCGCCGGCATCGATAATCCCCTGCATGAACTCCGGCACCGGCTCGGTTTTAAACTGCTTACCGTCTGCTTCGATGAATCCCTTCTTGATATCCAGGGTGATCTTTGCCCCGTCGGCGATCTTGTCTGCATCCTTGCAGACTACGGGAAGCACCCCGACATTCACGGAATTCCTGAAGAATATCCGGGCAAACGACTGGGCTACTACCACTTTTACCCCTCCGCCAATGAGGGCGAGCGGGGCGTGTTCGCGGGAAGAGCCGCAGCCGAAGTTACGACCTCCGACGACGATATCTCCCGCTTTTACTTTCTTTGCATACTCGTCCCGGGTGCCTTCAAAGGCGTGTTTTGCGAGTTCCTTAGGATCATAGATGGTCAGGAACCGGCCCGGTATGATAGCATCGGTATCGATATCGTCGCCGAATTTCCAGACACGCATGTTTTTTGCTGACGGCGGCGGGTTTATGACGACTTTTTTTGCCGGTACGGATTTTTTTACGGTCATGTGATCACACCTCCCTTGGGTCGGTGATAACACCCGTGATCGCACTTGCCGCAGCGGTTGCCGGGGAACAGAGGTATACCTTGCCCTCGGTGCTTCCCTGCCGGCCCTTAAAGTTCCGGTTCGAGGTTGACAGCGATACTTCGCCGGGTGCTAAGAGCCCGAATGCCCCGCCCATGCAGGGGCCGCAGCACGGAGCTTCTACGAGTGCTCCGGCCTTTACGAACTTCCCGATAAGCCCGGCCTTTAAGGTCTTTAAGTATTCGTCCCGGGATGCCGGGATGATGATTACTCTGATGTTCCGGTTGAACTTTTTCTTGCCCAGCACTTCTGCTGCTTCCTCCAGATCCTCAAACCGCCCGTTCGTGCAGGAACCGATAAAAACCTGATCTACGTGCGTTCCGGCAACCTTGCTCACCGGCACCCCGGTATCCACATTGTGGGGGACGGCAACCTGCGGTTCCATGTCCGAAACATTGTAGATACGTTTGCTTGCGTATTTTGCATCCTCATCGCTCTCAAGCTTGAACGACTTCATCTTGCGCCGCCCCTTCATGTATTCCCAGGTGATTTTGTCCGGCTCGACAATGCCGGCTTTTCCGCCCATCTCAATAGCCATGTTGCACAGCGTCATCCGGCCCGGCATATCAAGTTTCGAAATGGTTTTTCCGGCAAACTCAATTGCCTGGTAGGTTGCCCCGTCTGCCCCGATATCTGCGGCAATGGAAAGGATCAGGTCTTTTGCCCCGACCCGCTTGGGAAACTTCCCCGATACTTCGGCACGAATGGTCTCGGGTACCTTGAAGTACAGGGCTCCGTATTTCAGGACAAAACCCATATCGGTTGAACCGATACCGGTAGCAAATGCTCCGGCTGCTCCATACATGCAGGTATGCGAATCAGCCCCGACCACGATCTCACCCGGCGCTGCTCTGCCTTTCTCGAGCACTACCTGGTGACAGACACCCTCATTGATGTCATAGTTGAAAATACCCTGCTCTGCGGCAAATTTTCGCATGTAAACATGGTTCTCTGCCGCGGGAATGGAATCTGCGGGAATCTGGTGGTCAAAGAGCATAATGACGTGTTCCGGGTCAAAAACTTTGGATCCACCCATCTCGTAGAACTTCTGGATAGCAAGCGGTCCGGTAATATCGTGAATCATCGCCCCGTCAATCGGGGCCATGACCACTTCACCGGCTCGTATATCGCTGCCACATTTTCGAGAAAAAATTTTCTCTACGATAGTTGCTCCCATGCTGAATCGGGGTACTATTTGCTGTCAATTATATTGTAGTTTGGGGGAGACTGCCGCTCAAAGTAAAAGGCTGGTGGGGACTGACCATTTTTGGGATCTCTCCGCCCGCGAATCTTTTGAGCCATTACTGCGGTTTTTTTCGCAGTCAAAGTAATCATTAACCTTCTTTCCGGTTAAGATCATGCGATAAATTATGACCGAAAGAAAGTCGCTCTTAATACTCACCCTCGTCATTTTGGCGATAACATGTGTCGGGATTGCTGCTGCTGTTACCGACTCGAGTAATGATAACGTGATCCAGGCATCCGGTACCGGTAATGTAATCGGCACTCCTGATCGTGCGCAGGTTACGTTCTCAGTTGAAACGGAAAATCCCGATGTGAAGGTTGCGCAACAGGACAATGCCATAAGGATGGCAAAAGTAATTGACGCGCTCGTTGCCACAGGCATTCCCCGGGACGCACTCAAGACCACCGGATATAACATTTACCCGGTGTACGAAGATACTGCCAAGTCCCTGTTCGACCAGAAGGTCCGCACCTACCGGGTCACCAATACCCTGACCGTCACCCTCCATGATGTAAGCAGGACCGGCGAAGTCATTGATGTTGCAGTTGCAAACGGCATCAACCAGGCAAGCTCCATCCAGTTTCTCCTTTCGGATGAACAGTCACAGGTTCTCCGCACCGAGGCCTTGAAAGAGGCAGTTGCACGGGCACGGGCAGATGCGGATACGGTTGCAGCAGCAATGGGCACTAATATTACCGGTGTGCAGAGGGCCGACATCAGTGGAGGGTATTTTCCCGTCCGTTATGAAAATTACCAGTACGATGCAGGTAATGCAATGATGAAATCGGCAGTACCCACCCCGATCCAGCCAGGGGATATCACGGTCAGCGCACAGGTATCCATCACTTACCTGATCCGCTAATCCTTTGTATGAAGATCCCTGTCAGGGTTTTTGTACAGCCTCAAAAGACCGGCAATCTCATTTTTTTTTGAAGAACTCTTCAAAACTTTTTTACATAAGCAGCGTGTGATGATAACTTAAGGCAACACACGCATCATCCGGGGGATCCGGAAAATACCTGCACGGCAAAAAATTTCGAATATCCCAAAATCTGAAGATACAATAGGATTGATTTTACCATGGAACGCAATATTGGCTTTAAAGAGCGACGGTACATCGAAGAGTTGAGAATATTAACGAAATCCACGGCAAACGACTGCGTGATTGATGACCGGTTCGACCGGGTCATCTATGTCATCCGCCCGGGGGACATGGGCCTTGCAATAGGTAAAAAGGGGGACAATATAAAACGCCTGCAGAACGTGCTCGGCAAACGGATCGAGATGGTCGAGTATGCCGATACCGTTGAGGCATTCATTGCAAATATCTTCAAACCCGCTGAAGTGGTGGGGATCGAACACGGGCCGGAGAACGGCCCGGTCAATGTCTTTGTCAGGCAGCGAAGTGACCTTGGAATTGCGATCGGGAAGGCCGGCTGCAATATTGAGAAGGCGCGCACCCTCTGCCGCAGGTTTTTTGGGATTGAAGTCGGTGAAGTGCTTCTCACCCCGGAGACGACATGAGCCGCACGGTAGATCCCCGGGTCATAGCAGAGATATGGGCGGTGATCTGCGAGCGGGCAGACAATCCCAAACCGGGATCCTACACCACCAGCCTGCTGACCGATCCCAAAGGCATCGACAAGGTTTTAGAGAAAGTGGGTGAGGAGTCCACCGAGTTCATCCTTGCAATCAAGAACGGCGTGAACGAACGCACGGTGGAAGAGACGGCAGATCTCCTGTTCCATATTCTCGTTGCACTCCGGGCAGCAGGAATCGACCTGAACGAAGTGATGAAAGAGCTCGAACACCGGCGCAAATAACTTTTTATTTCTGCATAAACGTGGAAAGATCCACCATATCCGGAAGTTCTTCGGATTTCTGCCCTGCGGATTCGAGCACACACTCTTCTACAAAGATGGGGATATCGCCCCGAAGTGCAAGCGCAATACCATCGCTCGGGCGGCAGTCAAGGTATTCATCCTGCTGTCCTGCACTCAATACCAGCTGGGCATAATACACGCCATCATCGATACTGTCGATCTGCAGGTACCGCAGCGTGATTGCGAATTTGTCACAGAGATCGATGAAGAGATCATGGGTAAACGGTCGTGGCAGCACTTCTTTTATCTGTGCGCTGTTGATGGAGACCGCCTCCCAGATCCCGATGAAAATCGGTAAGATCCGATCATTGCCATCTGATAGTACGACGAGAGGAACGGTAGCGGCATTGCTCATCGCGACAAAGACACCTTTGACCTCGCATTTCACCTGCGTCATGTCCGTGCAGAGAGATTGCCGTGATCTATGATAAGAGTTAAGGTGACCCGGGGTTCTGCTCACTCGCGCCGGTGAGCTTCACGGCGGACAATAATAAGACTGGATATGATGCCCAGGGCGATATTGAAGTAGTACATCACGATCCGCCATATCACGACAAAGATACCCACAATCGATGCCGGGATGAACAGGGCATACATGGAGGTTGCCCCCACCTCCGCGATACCGGAACTTCCCGGAGTTAAGGGCATCATCATCAGGATGCACAGGATAAGCTGGATAACAAAGGATTCCAAAAACAGGGGCGGCTGGCCGAGCCCCATAAGGATCAGGGAGGCTGTCACAATCTCGGATACCCAGTAGAGCAGGGTAAAGAGCATGCCCCAGGCAAGCCCGCCTTTGGCGCTCCTGACGAACTTGATCACCGCAGCCTGAAAATTATCGATCTCCTTATCGGCACGGACAAGCAGTTCTTCTACCCGTTTACTCTCCCAGGTTTTTGTAAAGAAACCGGCACACCGGCTGACCACCTTTTTTACGACATCGGGTCTTCTGATGGCAAGGTAAAACAGGAAGAGACAGCCGATGACAAAGATCCAGGTGATAAAAACCATGATCTCGGAAACTGCGCCGAGGCTCTTCCATTGATCGGTCAGGACGATCATGGCAAACGCGGCAAGCATGGCAAGGACGATCCCATCGAGCACCCGTTCCATGATGACGATCGCTGTCGCATCGCCAAGAGGGACATTTGCTTTATAGAGCTCGTGAATCCGGACCGGTTCTCCACCTGCCTGTGCCGGGGTGACTGAAGCAGCGAGCAGGTTTGCAAAAACGAGATTCAGGCTGTAAAAAAACCCTATCCGGTATCCCAGGGACCCGGTCATCTTCTGGACTCGCAATGCCCAGAAACACATCGTTAAGAGATGCGTCATAAAAGCAAGGAGTAAGAACCAGGGATTGACCTGCTGGAGATACGTGAGGGTATTTTCATTGATGGTGAAGTACAGGATGATGAGCAGGATGGCTAGCGAGAATCCCACCGAAATATAAAGCCATTTGACCTGCGACTTCTCCATAAAAACCCCTCAACAACCGGCGATGATTGGAGTTACTGGTTGTTATCTAGACAGGTTATGATGCATAGTATAAACGCTTGATCTTAAATAGGGAAAGGTTAACGCGATCCCCAAGGGCAGGTTCGCCCCCTTATACCGTGAAAATATCCCGGTTTGCCAGGATACGGAAGTATCCGCATGTAACTCCCGCATCCAGCCACCCATGCCCGTAACTGAAGCAGGCAAGTGCATCTTCATATGCTCCTGCCTGACGGTACCGGGCACCCTGTTCAGCGTACAGCAGGACAATGAACAGAACTTTCCCGGCAAAATCATAGCTGATCGTTGCCGGCTCACCTGCACATTCCACCGATAACCGGGCAGTGTTCAGCAGCCGTTCGTAGCGATGGGTCTTCTCCTCCAGTTTTTCTGCAAGCACCAGGGGCAGTTTCTCCCGTGGTCCGGTAAACGGGCAGAAGGGATTCTGACGGTCACAGATCAGGAGACCGGATGAAATGCCGAAGTGCAGCCAGCCGGCCCCATACCAGAATGCTGCAAGCGCATTGGCAAGATCTCCTGCTCTGTAAAATGTAGATCCGTCTTTCTCGTAAGCCTGCGCCATTTCTACGATGGAAAGGGCGTCGCGCTCAAGGGGCGTGTGCTGGCATGCTGTACTCCGGGTGTGGGAAAGAGCAGCAGCGAGTGCATCCCGGCATTCTGTGATCTTCATAGGCCGGCAAACATCTCCAGGTATTGGCGCTCCATCTCATGCAGTTCAGCCGGGACAATGAGGATGTGGAGCGGGGGACCGAAATCACCGGCATGGACCTTCTCTGCCGGACCGGCAATAATGACCGGCTCATCAGAACCCGCCCGGGCAATGCCGACGTATAACGGGATCTGGCACCCTTTTTTAACGGCCATCTCTTCCAGGAGGACAACTGCTTCCGGCACGGTCATATACCGCTCGTTCTGGATATCAAGATAGACAAGGGTATGCAACCGCAGGGAGAGGTTCTGTGCGATTACGTCGATCGGTGTAGTCGGCGACCAGTTCTTCTGGGGGAAGGGCACCGAGCAGGACTTGCCGAACCGGTAGTTCTGGAGCCCGGACACCCCGCAGACTGCGCTTGCAATGGATGCCGCATGCACGATTGCGGTCCGGATCCCCCGTTCTGCAGCACGCATACGGAGATCCGCGTGGGTAGTAGAGACCATCGGGTCTCCCGCACAGAGAAATACGACGTGGCTGTTTTCTGCCTTATCGAGCATCGATTCCGGGTGCTGTTCCACGTCTTCCCGGTAGAGGGGGTGAACGGGTTTTTCGTAATAGTCCCCTAGTTCTTCTATCGTTGTGCCCATGAGCCGGGAGGTGTAGCATTCAAGATAAATATGGTCGGCATGCCGGATGCAGGCAAGTCCTTTTTCCGATATATCGGTCTTATCATAGAGGCCCAGCCCGACAAACGTCAGCATGGGTACACCTTACGACCGGAATTCCGCAACAGCAGCATTTATTCACACCTCAGTACGGAAATTGCGTAATGAAATCTACAAAGGATCGAAGCATACGCTTAACTTCCGCTTTCTTTTTTGCTGAGAGAAAGACGACCCGGATATCCTTTCGTATCTCCAGTGCGGTGCGGATCTCTGCCTCGCTCAGCCGGGAGGGGAGATCTTTTTTATTTGCCGCGATAATCATCGGCATATTACGCTCTGTTATCAGACCGATCATCTGTTTTGCCCGGGGAAGGGACTCGGGTTTGGTTGCGTCCACGATCAGGATAACTCCCATCGCATGTTTGAACATCCCCGGAATCATCAGATCGAACCGTGGTTGTCCGGGTGTCCCGTAGAGCGTGATATAAAAGCCCTTCCAGTCGAGTAATCCAAAATCCATTGCTACGGTTGTCGAATCATTATCCAGTCCAAACCGGTCTACTGATAACCCGTCATGGGATGCCGTAGTGATAAAGGTGGATTTCCCGGCTTTTGCGGGTCCTGTAACCACGATCCGCGGGATATATGGGGCAATGCGGCCTTCTGTAATGATAAAGGGAACGGAACGCGCAGGCAGGGGTGACCAGGAGGTATGAACAAGCGTAAAATAATCGAACGACGCCATGGGGGGGAATGAAGACTTTATGGAAATCACGACATCAAAAGCGAAGTCATGGATGAACCGGTCGAGTTGCGTTTCTCCCTCAAGGTTGAGATATTCAACGATCAAGGTCCGCTTCGGTTCGTCGTTTTCCTCCTCAAAAATATCGAGTGCCTGCTCGATCCCAAAGTCCTCACAGAGAAGATCAATATAGACAAATATGACATCTACCTGCTTATCCCGGCAGATCTTTGCGACCTTCGCTCTCCACTCTTTTTGTGCCGTATCTGCTGACCGGGTACTCTTCTGGATCCTCTCCCGGTCAATCGCATCGATATAGGTAAGATTTTTTGAGCAGAGATCGATTGATCCTGACCGCGTGGCCATTGCATCACGCCGGAACGAATCAACAGTTGTATAGGGAAGGATAACCAGGCATGAGAGTTTTTTTGCAAGAGCACTGGCCAGCGTTGATAGCATGAAGAGCTGTCCGTTGACGCCGGCCTCCATGCTGTACACCATTTTGCTGCCTTCTGGTATACCATCGCCCAGCATGTCATCAAGACCATTAATTCCCGTAGGTATCATAGGAGTATGGTCACCTGCCCTTTATTGACGGAAAACTTCTGCCAGTCCGGGTTGATTCCCCGTATTCCCATGATACGCAGGTAGCTGATGTTCTGCTCGATCTTGATCTCAATAACGCAGTTCATCAGCTGCTTGATTAAGGACAGCGTCTTGTCATCGAATGACTCGCTGTTTAAGATATAGATGCCCACACCGTCGATCTTTTTTATTTTGGCGGTGAGGACATGGAGGAACTGGTACAACACCTCAAGCTTGCGGTACATGAGCAGGGTGGAGATGGAATTCACGCAGAACCGGATCGGGGGCGGGAAGAGACCTGCCTCACCATCGGAGAAATCGCCTTCAAAAATGGTCTCGATCATATTGGAAAATTTAATCCCTATTCCTGTGAGATCGGTAGGGCTTGAGACAAACATGAGTCTTGGGGTATCGACTATGCTTGGGGTTGAACTCTTGGTGATGGCATCTATAACCCCGATAAACCGCTTGTCCGATCCTGCGACCTTAAAAAAATCCACCACTTCGGCTGCCCGTTCGTTGGTGGAGAGGGTTATGGCATATTCACCGACAGCGGGTTTTGTCAGGGCATAAGCAAGCTGATCGGCGTAGCTCATTGGGGGTGCAAGGATGAGAATATTGGCCCCAGCTTCAAATCCGCCGGACAACTTATCGATCTGCTCGATGCCTGTCTTATAAGAGTACATTTATGATTTGATCATTTCATGAGAAGGTTTATAATAACTCCTATAAAAAGGCCGAGAAAAACCGTGTAAATTGAAGTAATTATGGCAATTCTGGCTCCCAATTGCCGGTACAGGACCGCAATGGTAGATACACAGGGAACAAAGAGCACGCTCACGATCGCAAACGTGTACAGCTGGACACTGGTCATCACCGAACCGAGATCTGCCGTACCGGCAAGCACGGCAAGCGTTTCGAAGGCCAGTTCCTTCCTGAACACACCGAACAGGAGTGCCGTAGATGCGTAGCCGGGCAATCCGAGCAGGGTGACGGTAACAGGAGCAACCATCTGCTCGAACAATTCGGTCAGCCCGAGATACTGGAAGAGACCAAGAAGGATGCTGGTGACGATCAGGACCGGCATGGCAATGAAGAGGAACTCTTTGATCCGGATCCAGGATTTTGCCAGCACGAGGTGAGCCTGCGGTCTCCTGAGCGTTGACATCTCGACGATCATGCCGAACTGCTCTCCGGGGGTGATCCGGCTGAGCACGACGGCGGTGAGAATGAGGAGGACAAAGACGATCAGGTAGATGGAGAATGCCCAGATGATGCCCACAAAAGCCGCAACGATCCCGGCAATAACCACGGTCCGGGCGGAGCAGGGGATCATGGTGACAAGGAACGCTGCGATCGTCTGTTCCCTGCGGGTCTTGAGCAGGCGCAGGCTCATGATCGCAGGCACCGTGCACCCGAAACCGATCACCATGGGAATAATTGCCTCCCCGTGAAGCCCGATCCGGTGCATGGCCCGGTCTGCAAGGAAAGCAGCCCGGGTCATATACCCGGTATCCTCGAGAAGGGAGAGTCCGATATAGAAGGTAAAGACAAAGGGAAATGCGATCCCAAAACCTGCCTGAAGAGCAACCAGGAGGGAAAATCCGATCTGGTTCCACAGGGGTGGCAATGCGAGTGCAGTAAACGGGGTAATGATTGAGGTTGTGAATGCCGCAACGATGATCCCCTCCATCCATGAGCCGATCAAAAAAACGGAGAGGAGCAGCAGGAAGAGAATGGTACAGAGGATGGGGATGCCGGGAATTGTCCGGGTGAGCAAGCTGTCGAGATCATACGGTTTCTTCTGCGCACTTGTGTGGACTGCGGCTGTCGCAATGTCCCGGGCAAAGTTATGCCGGTTGGTTGCTATGATTTGCCCAACGGACATCCGGTGGCGCATCCCGATCTCCTGTGCGATTGCCCCCGCAGCATCGAGCAGCACCGGATCATTCCCGGAACCCTGCAGGGCAAGCAGGTTTGTGGGCATGGGAGTCCCGATCGTCTTTTCCAGGCTTTTTAAGGCAGCTTCAATATGATGGTCGTACGGTACGTGAACCTGTGCGGTGGTTGCCTGTCCCAGTGCCACCGGAAGAATCCGGTCAATATTCTTTCCTTCCGATGCCGCAGTAAGGATTACCGGAACTCCGAGATGTGAAGAAAGGATACCGGCATCGATGTGCATACCCTGCCGTTCTGCGGCATCGGTCATGTTGACGACTGCGATCATCTTCGGGGAGAACTCCGCGGCCTGCACAAAAAGGTAGAGGTTTCTCTCAAGTTTTGTGGCATCGAGAACGGCGACAATCACATCCGCCCCGCCACTGGTTAAGAACGTGCGCACCAGCGTCTCTTCTTCCGAGTTGCCATCAAGGGAGTAGATACCCGGCAGGTCTACAATCTCGGTCTTCTCCTGCTTGTAGCAGACATTGCCGCATTCCAGCGCCACCGATGAGCCCGGGTACCGGTTCACTTCAACGCCTAGACCGGTGAGCTGGTTGAAGATGAGGGATTTTCCCACTCCGGGATTTCCCAGGAGGGCAATTTTCATGGTGAGCGCTCCACACCGATTGCCGAGGCAATCTCCGGGCTCACCGCGACATCGCACCCTTTTACCTGCATGACGACGGCGCCGTTGGATAACTTTCTCCGGATTATGGCACGCTCTCCGGGCACAAGACCGAGATCGAGAAGGCGCTGGGCACATGCCCTGCCATGGATACACTGGATGATGACTTCTTCACCCTCAGAGAATTCAGAGATGCTGGGAGACTGGCAGAATCCATCCGTCTCAACATTGCATATCCCGTCTCCCGCCGGTTTTATATTTTTCCCTTTTCCATGATGCCGGGGATGATCATGGATTATGATCAGCTTTCCCAGCCGGTCGATCGTCTCATCCGACACCGTATGTTCGAGCGTGCATGCTTCATCGGATGCCAGGGATGAGTCCATGCCGAGAATTTCGGATAAAAAACACTGGAGGGTCTCATGTTTTTTCATGACACAGGTCCCGGTCTGTTTTCCCTGTCCGGTCAGGGAGATAACTCCGTCAGCAGCCACGATCACATCGCCATGGGATACCAGCTCTGCCATGTCAGAACTCACAACAGACACCGGCTTTGAAAGTGCTGTGGCAAGCTCTTCAGTAAGGGGAAAGCGGGTATTTTTTTCCGAGAAGAGCTGGACTGCTTCCAGGTAATCTTCCCGCAGGGAGGGCTGCATGATAATCTCTTCTCATATGTCTGTGCCATCCGACTTTATTGATTTGGGTAAAGGAAGCTCTGGTACACCTCAAGTCTGCCAAACCGCAATCCTCAAGTCTCTTTACCTTTGACCTACAATTATAGGCAGGACATGATATACTGGCTTTATGAATACATGCTCAAACGGCAGATTACCATCCTGCCGGAGCATGTGTGCTTCATGATCAGCAGGCAGGATATGGCAGATACCCCGGATAAACTCTACCGGGCTACTGCATGGTGTAACGAGATCTCTGCGTTTGTGGTAAAACACAATGCATCCGTTCAACCGGGGATTCGTGGCCTTACGTTCCATATTGCAACTCCGTCTCCGGAGGATATGAAAAAATGTTTATCGGAGATCAGGAAGATCGGTACCATCGCCCGGCTTATCCTCCACGTAGGTGACAATGAAGAAGTTATCGGGGAGGGTATGGATGTGGTAGTGGCAATAGGGAAGAGCGGCAGGGAAGAGATCACCGCCTGTATCAGAAGGATGGCTGAGGCTCACATCCCGCCGGAAGATGTGGACGAGAAACTCCTTGAATCCTACCTGACATTCAAATATACACCCGATGTGGTGATCAAGAGCGGCGGGGATCATCTCACCGATTTCCTCATCTGGCAATCGGTTTACTCCGAGCTCTTCTTTTCCGATGTGAACTGGAAATATTTCCGGAAAGTGGACTTCCTGCGTATCCTGCGGGATTACCAGTCGCGGATGCGTCGTTTTGGGAAGTGAAGCCGGTTCGTTGTTGTTTTATCCGGGTAAGATACATAACCAAAAAAATCGTTTGTGACGTCTCCCCATATCAGGCCCTCTCCGAGAGACGACGGGGCAAGAAGGTTTCAACTTTTGGCTCTGGAGAAATCATTTATAAAAACTCTGACGCTCTCGGGGACATCACTCCCACCACTAGGGCACCCCTTCGTTGCGATGACGACGTATTACCTGTAACCTTGGCTATCACACTGCGCCCGTCCCCCAACGGGGGACTGGTGGCGCAAGAGGGGGGGCAACATATTACATAAAAATGGGTTTTCTCCAGAGAACAACTTTTAATCACTAAAACCTCCGCAAAGGCGTCCCTTTTAGGTGCGGCGGCATTTATCCTGTTTTGGAGTGTAGGGCATCTGCCATCATTATTTTAATCCACTCAATTCATGCGTTACCCATACAAAATCGCAACGACCCGAAAAAGATTATTGTAACCGGACATTCACCCAGCTGGGTATACCGTTTACCGTCTTATCAAAAAAGGCGAATTTATTTTTCAGGGCAATCGTGAATGACTTGCGATCCGGCACGGGTGCGAATTTGTGCTCCCGACAGAATCGGGTAAATGCCTGGTACATATCATCTTTGGAAACCACAGCATCAGGCATGTCGCTCCGGGCGATCTTTGTTGTGACAAATTGTTTCAACCCGTCTTCTTTGTGCGCCCTGGCCCCTGCCGGTTTTTTTGCTTTTCCTGCGGGAGCGGTTCCGGCAGACGGGGACGGGACGGTTTTCTCTGGCGCCGGTAATGAAGAGGGGGCACTGACCGGTTCCCTGGGGGCGGGTTTTGCTTTGGGCTGTCGTTGTGCGTTCCTGACCGTTGCGATAGCGGAGGGGTCGTCGGCATTAATGACCGGGGTATGAGCTGCTGAAGGAGCCCCGGTAATATGCCCTTTTTCTTCAGGGGGAGGATTATTTTTCGCGATGATGACGGGTCGGGTTACCGGCACGTTGTCCAGGTGCTGATGGCGGTAGTCGATCCCCAGCAGATCCGCGAGTGCATGGTTGCACACATCCGAGATATCAATTCCCTGTTCGTGCGCCTTTGAAAAGATATCTGCCCGTACAACAACAGACGAATGACGCCACGTGATCTCAGTCTCTTTTTTTCCCGTCATGACCTGTCACTTGGTTGATCTGTCTGCACAGGGAAATATAGTACGCGATCTGGTTTTTATGAGAGATAGCCGGATCCATTCTTTGCCGAGATCCGCTGGTCATAGATGCGGATGGCGCGCAAAAGATCGATCATCCGGAACAGGGGCCAGAACGGGGCACAGAAATACACCGCAGATTCATGACCGTTTGCCAGCCATGGCAGGAAGTTTGAGGTTCGGCATTCATTCCCGGTCCTGATGATGAGATCTACCGGGGGAATCCCTTTTCCGGCGTGAAGGTGCTGCTCTACCATATGGACATCGATGGAATCCGGGTTGATCCCGTTATTCTCTACTTCGGCAAGGATCTCCCGGGCGGCAAGGACGATCTCATTTCTTCCCCCGTAGGCAAGCGCGATGTTGAGAACGAAACCGGTGTGGGCTTTTGTAGCCGCTTCCGCGGCATCTATTGCGGCCCGCAGATCATCGGGAAGCAGGGACCGGTCCCCAACCATCTGGACACGGATCTTATATTTTTTTACCCGTTCATCGGAAAGCACGCTCACAAATTTTTCTTTGAACAGGGCAAAGAGATGGCTGACCTCTTCAGGTTTTCTTGAGAAGTTCTCCGTTGAGAAAGTGTACAGGGTGATATGGCTGATACCGAGTTCGTGTGCCCAGTCCAGCATCTCTTCAGTCCGGTCTGCACCGGCCCGGTGCCCGCTTGCCGTATCAACCCCCAGCAGTTTTGCGTACCGCCGGTTGCCATCCTGGATGATAGCGATATGGTTGGGCATATGCCGGCATTGCATGCGGAGGTAGCGCTCGTACAGGGGATCGATCAGGGTGCGGAGGATCATAAGGGGGTCACCTCGACTACCATGCCGTTGTTGGGGTATCGCTCGATGACATACTTCTCTCCTTTCATCTCATCAGCAAATTTTGTGAGCAGCCACCATGCCATCTCGATCCGGTCACTAAAATCCTCGTAGCTGTCCGGTTCGCACTTGTCTTTGCAGAGCAAAAGACAGGCACTTTTATCCGTTTCAGAGGGTTTTATGACACCATACACGATCGTCCCGTCTTCGGTGATCTCATCAAAAGGACGGGCGGTATTATGAGCGATCCTTTTTAACCGTTCCCGCAGCTGCACGGAGTCCTTGAACGCGGATGAGCACCAGTGCACCTTGTCATGCCGGCAGAGTTCTTCTGCCCAGCCCTTTGCCCCGTCAATTGCATTGTGCAGTTCATCGGCGAGTTCGTACCCCCGTTCCCGCATGTGGTACGCGTTTGACTCCCCCCATTCCAGTTCATTGATGTTGAGGAAGTCAAGACTGGGCAGGGCAGGGATGAGGTATTCGAGCCCGGGTAATGCCGGAATCTCGATGCCGATGTCAAACCCCATCTCTCTGGCCCGCTTTGCTGACCGGATAAAATCCGAATCAAGGATCTTCTCCCAGCATTCGTGCGGGGGATGGAGCCGGATCTCATCGACAAGCCCCTGCATCTCTGCCAGTTCTGCATCCGTAGGAGCCTTCGCGGTGTACAGGTGAATCTGGTGTTCCGGACCAAAATGTTCTTTCAGCAACCGGCAATACGCGGTCACCTTGTCAAGAACAAGCAGCGGCTCACCGCCGGTGATACCGGTGCCCAGCGCACTCATGCTCTCGGCCACGTCGATGATCTGGGCGGGTATATCCACGGGAAGCTCGTTTGCGTAGATGGTATCGGTCCCCTTCCGCTCGGCAGAGAGCGGGCAGTACCAGCATGTGCGGTGGCACCGTCCCGTAACAAAGAGCACCATCTTTGCACCCTGGTGACAGAGAACACAGCCTTTGGAAAGTGTCATGGCATTTTTCAAAATATTCCCCGGTATGGAATGAATGTATCCCTATTTTTTTGGCGGGCGGAGATGAAAACCCTTCTGTGCAGTGTATAAAAATTGGAAATTGGGTGAAAAAGAAAAAGAACACCGCATCTCTCCCATCAGACCGGACTGCAACCCATTCTTCGAAGATACCCCTCACAGCAACTATAAATAAAGTCTTTCACAACAAAATGCTACTGAATATGAAAAATCGCAGCAATGACGTGGCATTATCAGAAGTAATCGGTTTTGTTTTGCTCCTGGCAGTCATTATTGCTGCACTCTCTTTGTATACGGTCTACGTAGTTCCGATCAACGGAAGGGGGGAAGAGATCGACCAGATGAACTATGTGGAGGAACAATTCACGGATTACAAACTTACGTTAGACGCACTCTGGACTTCCCGCCTCATTAATACCAATAGCCCGAGCCCTGTGTTGAACGTCACTCCGGTGATCTCGTCTGCGACCATGATCCTGGGTAATGGGGGAAATTCACAACAGGGCACTCTTTCATTTCCTTTGTTCAAACCGGTCGCATCATCTGCAAAAATATCGATCAATACTTCCGCAGATACCTTCGACATCGACAGCAGCAATTACCATGCATCTCATGATACCATAGGAGAATTTCCCCTCAATATCACTGCCCTTGATTACAGCTCAGATAATTATTACTGGATCCAGCAGCAGTATTCCTACCAGCTCGGGGGTGTTTTCCTTTCACAGGATGAGGGCACGATAAACCGCATTTCTCCTCTCATTTCGATCACCAATGCTGACAATAAGAGCATCGTTGTCCACGTAGTCCCTGTCCAGGTCAGAGGAAATGGAAGTTACACCAGCAACACACTGGTACGGATTGATACCCGCCAGAAAATACTTCCGAATTATAATATCTCATCAGCCACATATCGCAACAACCAATGGGTGAATCTTTCGATAACTACTTCAAATAACGCAACTGCTGCGATGTGGCTGAACCTATTTAAGAGTCTTGTCGCCAGCGAAAAAATCAGATCATCGGACTACATTATCAGTAGTGAGTGGAATCCCGGTTCAAAAAGGACAACCGTTTTTATAAAAATTGAACCTTCAAACCCGGGTTCACATGCCTCGCTCTACGTCCAGCGTGCGGAATTTGATGTGGTCTTCAATACGGTTGCATCAGAAGTTACATGACCCTATGCAACGATAAAATCGTCTTTTTCCCGGGCAGGACTTCACCGGTTCTCCCCGTATGTCTCCCGTTTGACTTCCCGTCCATTCCGTTAGTGAGATTACGGATCGGGAACTGTCCTTTCAGGTGCTGATATCCAACCCGGTAACTATAAATAAAGTCTTTCACAACAAAATGCTACTGGATATGAAAAATACAAGCGATGATGTGGCATTATCAGAAGTAATCGGTTTTGTTCTGCTCCTGGCGCTCGTTGTTGCTGTACTCTCTTTGTATATGGTCTATGTTGTTCCGATCAACGGCAGGGAGGATGAGATCGCCCAGATGAACCGCATCAACGAACAGTTCACGGACTATAAGTTCACGCTGGACAACATCCGGACATCGATGCTGGTCAACAACCTGAGCCCGGTTATGACATCCACGTCCTTTAATCTTGGTACCGGAGGCGGCAACACACAGGCAGGGGGGTTTTTTCTCTATATGCTCCAACCGGTTTCATCATCCGCGACCATATTGATCAACACAACCGGGGATACTTTTGACATAAACAGCAGCAGTTATGATAATTCAGCAGGTGATAAAGGAGAATTCCCCCTCAATATTACTTCTTTTGAATACCGCTCGAATAACAAATACTGGATCCAGCAGAAGTATTCCTACCAGCTCGGCGGGGTATTCCTCGCGCAGGATGACGGCATCACAAACCGGATCTCGCCCCTGATCTCGTTTACCAATTCCGCCAACAAGTCCGTTGTTGTCAATATCGCACCCGTCCAGGTTGTCGGGGGAGGGAGCCTGAGCGGCAACGGTCCGGCCCGGGTGGATACCCGCCAGAGAATCCGTCCCAAATACAATATCTCAACGGATCCGTATATCGCCAATACGTGGGTTAATCTCTCGTTCAGCAGTGCAGATAATGCAACAGCTGCGGCGTGGCTGAACATTTTCAGGGATATTGCCCTCCGTGAACAGCTCGACTCGTCCGCATACAAAACCGGGAGTGCATGGAACTCAGGTTCGAAAAGAACAACGGTTTTTATAAATATTACCGGTTCGAACCCGGATCCCCAATGGAAAGATGTGTCCCTGTATGTCCAGCGTGCGGAATTTTATGTAGCGCTCAATAATATCGCATCCGGAGTGATGTGATGGCATCCATAAAAATGAGGGAAATCTATGCGAACTGACAGAAGTAAAAGACAAAAAATGGATATCAGCTCCGGAGTATCAGAAACAGTTGGGGCTATCCTGCTCGTCTCGCTTGTAGCCGTATTGGTCAGCATTATCGCAATCTCCGTATTTTCCCAGCCGGTCCCTCAGAAAATACCCAGCCTGAATTTTATGACCGGTGTCAACAGTACGAAAACAACATTATACCTCTATCATAACGGGGGCGATACCCTGACAGTAGGTGAATTCAGCGTGCTGCTCGATGGCGTACCGGCTTCGTATACAGTTGCCGGCGGCGGGAACGAGTGGTCACTGGGAAAGAACCTGATCGTTCCCATCTCATCAATTCCGCAGAGTGTCCAGCTCATATATAACAACACCGCTGCGAGTGGAGGTACCGGCAGCACGGGAGCGATTCTGCTCGATGAGGCCTCAGCAAATATCGTGAGCTCCGAAAATGTCAGCGCAGACCAGCTTCCGTACCTTGACTGTTCAGCGGTGAGGAACTGGGACTGCCGTTTTGAGATCCCTCCGGAGATTATTGTAGACCGGTATGTAACGAACAGTACCGTGCAAATGATGAATTTCGAGAAAAATAATATCGCCAGTGACAGTGGTTTAATCGGAAAGTTAAACTCAGCCACATATCATTTCAATTTCACCGTTGCTGAAGCGAATTCGACCATTGTGTGGGGGGACAGTGATTGTTCTCCAACAACAAGAGCAGCATTGCAAACAGATGACAAGGTTGGAATTTATTTCCGAAGTAACGCAGGTCCAGACGATTTTGTCCTCTTTGGAATGGCTCCCCAGATTTGGGAAATGGCGGGAGGGGGGCTTTCAGAGATTGGAATTGACATCACACATGCTTCAAATGGTACCACAACAAAAATTACCGGTTCGAGGCTTTGTCACACCTATATCTCTGAATATAAAGACCTGGATTCTACCATGCTCATCATAGGGCGATCGACGGGTAGTTCTGAAACCTCCTTTATTATTAACAATACATTCAATATCGCCGGTCAGAGCTCATCAAATGTGACGTTTGCCAATTTCAGACCCGTTGCCAATGGTATGTTTCTCGTGAGCTGGGGAGGCGGAGGGACAACCCCGGTATTTGTTATTGGCTGGTCAGATAGTGTCTATAAAGACGGGAGCCTCCTGACGGGAGCCGGTCTCTGATCACCCTCTTTTTGGCTCATCACTGTTTTGAATGGGTACGATCTATGATGAACAGATTATAAAAAGGGGGTCTGTTGTACCCATACCCCCCGTCGCCAACTTCATTGCAACGCCGATATCCGGAATCAGGCCGCTGAGCGTCACGTTCAACGACACATCCACCAATGCACCGGCAAGCTGGCTCTGGACATTCGGTGACGGGACCAATGCCACGGTACAACATCCGGTCCACACCTACACCTCCGCAGGGAACTACACGGTCTCGCTGAATGTCACCAACGGGGATGGTGCCAATATTTCAATCAAAGAGAAATATATCTCCGTATTCAACCCTCCCCCGACGACCATCCCGACAACAACCGCAACAACTACAGTTACAACGAAGCCGACATCAACCAAACCGACACCCGACTAAAACTCATGCCCCAGTTTCACCAATCGTCGCGGTGGCCGGGATTGCACTGGTCGGGTTGCTGTACGTGATCGGGAAGAAGAGAGCGCCGTGAGGTTTGATCCGGGAATATCCTGAGCACCTGGACATACTCTAACCGCTAAAAAAGAGGCACTGATGTGGGGAATCCCCCTTTATATTCACCATTTCAACGATTCTTAAAATCTGATTATAAACAGATTTGGATCATATGCTGGAAGCGCGTAGCGTAAAAACCGGAGCGGTTTCACACAAAAAAACGCACTGCAATCGATCTCCGGCAAAAAATTTTCAATCACCCCCTCACCCCCTGCTCATTTTTTTTCAAGCAACCCTTGACTTCATTGTACGGACAGTCACGCCGGAGAAACAAAAATTTTGTAGGTTGTACATACCGATTGTAGGATAATTATCCGATAATCGCCTCATCAACTTACACCACATGATCGCGATTGAAATTTTTTGAGCAGGGTCTGCCAAGAAAATGCGCATCAAAAATGCGATACCCGGGTTATGCTCAGTTACTCTCCGGTATGGTTTTGACAAGAGTGTTGGTGGCAGGATCAAAAAAAGAACCGGAAATCAGTTTCCCCGGATTCAGTAATACGGTAGATCTTTTCTTTACGGTTTCCCGGGGAATTTTCCTCATCAATGATCCCTGCATCGCTGAGGATGCCCACGAAACAGTGAAGAACCTTTTTTACCCTTGCAATAAATCATGCCAATACCCCGATATATGCTCCATCCATTAGTATAATAAACAGATACTGCCACATAGCATTACAAGAGTATTTGTGAATCGTGATACCATTCATGTATTCACCGGTTGATCTGCATGAACCATCCGCCAGATTCTGAACGGGCTATCTCTGACGTCATTGGTGCTATTGTCCTTATCAGTGTCATCGTTGCAGCGTTTGCCATTGTCGGGCTCATGGTACTCTCCCAGCCCCAGCCCCAGAAGATCCCTGCATTAAATACCATCATTTCGAGCAATGCGCAGGCAATAGATATTCACCATGGCGGGGGGGACTTGTTCAATAAGGCGGATATTGAGATCCTCGTCGACGGTGTTGATCGAACCGACTCGTTCAAAGTAGAGGGAACGGATGACTGGAGTACCTGGTCGGTTGGCCAGTCGCTCATCTGCACCGGTTGCGGTTCTTCTGACGCACTGGTCCAGATTGTGTACAAAGGTGGCGGTGTTTCCCAGCTGATCGCTCAGACCGGGGAGCAGTCACTGATTGGATCTCTCATCCCTGCCCCGGTTGTGACAGCAATAACCCCGAACACGGGGAATGCCGGAACCGTGGTATCGATTACGAACCTTGCCGGGTCTAATTTTTTCAGTGGGGCAACGGTAAGATTAAGCCGGTCTGGATACGCGGACATCACCGCGTCGAATGTGGTTGTCGTATCTGAAACCAAAATCACCTGTAACATCGACCTTTCCGGGTCAACGGGGGTATGGGATGTTGTTGTCACCAATCCCGGCGGGCCTTCCGGCACCCTTAACAATGGATTCACCATACTGGCGTCCTCACCTCCGGTTGCAGACTTCTCGGGTACACCATTATCAGGTACGGTCCCTCTCACCGTGTCATTCACCGATGCATCAGCTAATTTCCCGGATACATGGCACTGGGATTTTGGGGATGGGAACTGGTCAAATTCCCAGGATCCCACCTTCATCTACCAGATACCAGGTACCTATTCGGTGAGCCTGACTGCGACCAATACCGCTGGCACTAATCTCACAGTAAAGACGAATTACATCACGGTAAATCCCGTCGTGTATTACACGATCAATGCAACAGCAACTCCGCCCGGGGGTTCAATCTCACCCTCCGGTGCGGTGAGCGTTGTAGCCGGGAACAACCAGGACTTCACGATAAGTGCCGATACCGGATACCATATCGCAGATGTTCGTGTTGACAGTGTGTCTCAGGGTATCATACCGAATTACACATTTACGAATGTGGTAGCGAATCACACTATCAATGCCACGTTTGCGATCAACCAGTACACGATCACCGCGACCAGTGGAGCAAACGGCAATGTCACACCGGCCGGGCTGACGCTCGTGAACTATGGATCAAACCAGACGTATAATATCACCCCGATCACCGGGTATCACGTAGCTGATGTCCTTGTCAACAACGTGACTGTGGGAGCAGTAACAACATATCAGTTCACGAATGTGGTAGCGAATCACACTATCAATGCCACGTTTGCCATCAACCAGTACACGATCACCCCCTCCATAACCGGTGGAAACGGCGTAATCAGCCCAGACACCGTCCAGACGGTAGATTATGGAGCCACGCCGACCTTCAACTTTACACCGGCACTCAATTATCACCTGTATAACATCACCGTGAATGGTTTCGCGGTCGCGCCTACAGGAAACAACAGTTATACCTTCCCGCCGGTGACGGCTAACAAGACCATTGTCGGAAGGTTCATGATCGATCCACCGGTCGCGAATTTCACCGGCACCCCCCTGACCGGAGGGATTCCCCTCAATGTTTCCTTTACCGATTTATCAACGAACTCGCCGACATCATGGCTCTGGAACTTTGGCGATGGGCAGTATTCGAGCCTCCAGAATCCCACCAATACCTATGCGCTTGGAGGAAATTATTCAGTGCGGCTGGAAGCGACAAATGCAGGCGGAACCAATGTTTCGGTAAAAGAAGGGTATATCTTTACGTATATTCCCGCAGTTGCCAACTTTACCGGGTCGCCGACATCCGGGCCGGTATCGCTGACCGTATTCTTCACTGACAGTTCAACAGGTTCGCCTTCCAGCTGGCACTGGAACTTTGGCGATTTCGCCATGGTGAACACCTCGACAAACCAGAACCCGGGTCACACGTATGATCCGGTGGGCCTCTACTCCGTGAACCTTACGGTGGCAAATTCCTTTAGCAGCAGCTATCTCCTCCGTACCAATTACATCAACGCGACCGTGGCGCCACCGGTTGCTGGTATCTACAACAATACTGACAACATTGGCCTTGCCCCGCTTACGGTTGAATTCTGGGACATGTCAAGCAATGACCCGACATCCTATCTCTGGCACTTCAATGATGGACAGCCGGATGAAACCACCATGGATGCGACTCATACGTTTACCAACCCGGGCACCTACAACGTGAGCCATACCGCAACCAATATCGGCGGAAGCGACACAGCCTACATGATAGTCACCGTAATCGCGCCTCCGACGGTCACCAGTGTCGCACCGGCAGCCGGCTCGACAAGTGGTAGCAATACAGTAACGATCATCGGTACGAACTTAATTGGAGCGAGTTCAGCCCTCTTTGGCGGCTCATCGGCTACCGGAGTTTCTGTTATCAACGCGACGGCGGTCTCAGCGATCACGCCTGCCCATACAGCCGGAGCCGTTTACGTTAACGTCACAACACCCAATGGCACTGCTATCGGGACGAACGTATTTACCTATGTGGCTCCCCCGACGGTCACCAGCGTCGCACCATCGACCGGCCCGGTAGGGGGCGGTCGAACGGTAACGATTATCGGTACGAACTTACTCGGAGCAAATGCAGCCCTCTTTGGCGGTACAGCAGCAACCGGGATTTCCGTTATCAACGCGACGGCGATCTCCGCGATCACACCCGCCCATGCACTCGGAGCTGTTTATGTTAACGTCACTACACCCAACGGCACTGCAATCGGGCCGAACCTATACACCTATGTGGGAGCCCCGACGATCACCGGCATCTCACCGCAATATGGCATACGAGCCAGTGGCACGCGGGTAAACATCACCGGTACGAACCTGGTCGGTGCGAACTCAGGCGGGGCGAACGGAGTAACGTTTGGAAGCAGCGCAGCAACCATCAACGCTAACACCGCCACTGTGATCAATATGACCGCTCCGGCGGGTACGGGAACGGTAACGGTCACCCTTACGACACCCAATGGCACAGCCACGACTACCTATAACTTCTTCATCATCCGGAAATTCATCGCATCAACTTCCTGGACCGGGCCCACTGGTATGGTTGGAATTGACTACCTTGTCGTAGCAGGCGGCGGTGGTGGAGGCGGACTTGGTGGTGGCGGTGGCGCCGGGGGAGTCCGGATGGGCACGTTAACAACCGGATTAACCGGTGCCAAGACCGTAACGATTGGTGCCGGTGGAGCGGGTGGAACAACCGCCCGTGCTTCAAACGGGGGCAACTCGGTATTTGCAACTATTACCGCAACCGGCGGGGGTGGAGGAGGTACCAGCAGTGGCACTTCGACAGTCGCTACCGGAGCTGCAGGGGGTTCCGGCGGGGGTGGTGCCAGAAACAGGGCTGGCGGAGCGGGAACAGCAGGTCAAGGAAATATTGGTGGAACGGGTGGCGGGGGGACAACTCCTTATGAGGGCGGCGGTGGCGGCGGCAATTTATCTGCGGGTGTTACTGCTACCAATCTTGTTGGTGGAGCCGGGGGCGCAGGCAGGGACTATTCCGCAACATTCGGAACTGATTTTGGCGTAAGCGGAGTAGTTGCCGGAGGCGGCGGTGGCGGTGTCGCTCAGGGAACCGCGGGCGCTGGCGGTGCAGGTGGCGGTGGCGCTGGTGCTGTTGGTACTGCTGCAGTCAACGCTGGTACGGTAAATACCGGAGGTGGCGGTGGAGGCAGCGGGGCGACAACTGTTCGTGGGGGCAGTGGCGGCTCCGGTGTCGTCGTCATCAGGTACTATTAATCCCTGATTGTGGCCGGGTAGTAAGCGGATAGCACAAGAGAAGACGTCAGCTACAACTCAATGCTTCCATTTTTTTGGAGAGGAGCTTATCGCACGCTGCATGCGTTCCGCTTATCTGTATCGGCTGGATATTCCGGTTTGTGATAGAGCCAGAGATTCAGGTTTCGCTTTTTTTGTTCTCGGTCCCATGCACTACATTCGGGATCATGACAGCCTCTGTCACCGGTCACGCAAACCCGCATCATGTGCCGGATTGTACCTCCACGTCACGTTCAGCGAGTTTCGTAGTGATCCGCGGATGATGCAGCTCAAGGCTCTCTTTGCTTGAGAGTGTTGTTTGAGAATGTGATGTATCAGTCATCGCTGGATGAAAAATTATTTACTTCCGGAAAAAGAATTCCGGAAAATTTCACCAACAAGAAAAAATCCGGAATTGTTTTTTTAAGCGTGAGAAAAATTTTCAGAAAATATGGCTCTGTTGAATCGGGCATGAACGATTAAGTTCACACCCAAACCATGAAAATCGTTTTTATGATTCTCTCCCGCCGCTCGGGCATCCCCCAATATTGCGATAACCCTCATAAGGTTGATGAGAATTTTTTTTTTAAAAAGGGGGTCAAGGGGATGCTCCCCTTGGGCTGCATCCCCCTCTGGGAGAGAGGGGGTCATCGCCATATCAGCCGCAGAGAATAGACAAGCAATGGGAAAAAGAGGATTTCAACAGAGCCGAAAATTTTTAAAAATCTGGATAAGCCCCCCACAAAACAAATCTATCCAAACTTAAAAAAATAACCGACAAACCCTGCAAAAAGCCATTTTTCTCCGACGTGATCGCAATATAAGGTCACCAAGGGCATTTGCAGACCATTTCTGCTGAAAAACCTCCTCAAATATATGTCAAAATCAGATGCCATTAAAAGCCCGCTAATTAAACAGATTTTATTCTGTTTAAATCGCTTATTTTTCGAAAATAATCGTTTTAATCGATATTTTCTAAAGATGTTGACACTTTGCACTTGGGTCCATGGTTTTCTGATCCAAAAACGGCAATCGGGACCCGGATTGAACCCCAAATACCTCATCTCCCGGGCATCAGTATCAATCTCCAATATCCGGATTTCGGAGAGTCAGACACTTTAATGGATCCCATGTAAGGGCAAATACTCCAGGAGTTTTCGATCGAACAGGGGGTCATTTACCCCAAAACGGAGCCCGAAATGGATGAATCTGGGAATCGGGGGCTGGAAAATGCCCGGATTCGGGGTGCTGTGAACTCGGGACTGGTTATGGTTTTGGACAATTTTCAGGGAGGGGGCAAGATGGGGGAAATGAAGTGAACGGCAAACGCGTGCGAAGGATTAGAAAAAAGGGGATTTTTTTGGAAAACACACCGAATAAACTGCTCGCAGAGTGAAAAAGTTGCGGCAGCCATCGCTAAAGGAAAAAATTTACTGCTGAAAAAAATCCGGAAAAATTTTCCCGGTGTCAGAAAACATTTTTGTCAAGAGGGTGAAAAGTCAAAATGTACATCAATATCCAGGGTTAATGAATGCCAGTTTTATAATCTCTCAACTACGTAAGCCCGAATCTCTTTTACCGCTTAAGCCCGGCAACACCCCAACTCCCATCTCATTTTATATCGATGAGCAAAGTTAAGGTAAAAAAGGAATGTTCATTATCAATAACATCAAATATCGATTTTATCTATTGCTGTAAATTTTATTGAATTACCTTAGCGTAAGAATCAAACAACGTATACATGCGGTGGGAGGAAAGAATGAACACAAACCGTAAACAAATGAGATGGATTCCTGTTAGTATCCTGATCCTGGCAGGATTGTTGCTGATTGGTGGCGTGTCAGCAAGTGAATTCGGACCATGGTCGTTTCAGACCGTGGACAGTTACAAGCATGTTGGACAATATTCATCCGTTGCCCTGGATGCAGCGGGCAATCCTGCGATCAGCTACTATGATCAGACGTATGGGGATCTGAAGTATGCCTCCTGGGACGGGACCAGGTGGAATATCACCACTGTAGACTGTTCCAAGCGTGAGAGCAAAAACAAATGGTTCTTCTGGGACCGGAGTCATGACAGTACTCAAACCCCTGAATATCTTTCCTGTTTCCACGGAACCCAGAAGGTGGGCAAGTATTCCTCCCTTGCCTTCGACAATAACGGTAAGCCACGCATCAGCTACTATGACGAGTCGAACAAGAACCTGCTGTATGCTGCATGGGACGGGACAAAATGGGTCATCGAAACGGTTGACGGATCCAAGGCTGTAAAAGGACATAACTGGAAGAACTGGGATGGAGATCACAACCGGATTGATGACCGTTCCGTAAAGGTTGGACAATATACTTCCCTTGCCTTTGACAACACCGGCAAGCCACGCATCAGCTACTATGACGAGTCAAAGGGTGACCTGAAATATGCATCCTGGGATGGAAGCAAGTGGATCCTAACGACAGTTGACGGATCCCTGGCTGAGAAAGGACGGAAGAACTGGGATAACGATCGCGACAGGGTTGATACCCGTTCCGTAAAGGTTGGAGAGTATTCCTCACTGGCCCTTGACAGCAGCAATAAGCCAAGCATCAGCTACTATGACGAGACGAACAAGAACCTGAAGTATGCTGCCTGGGACGGAAGCAAGTGGGTCATCGAAACGGTTGACGGTTTGAAGAAAGGGGAAGGACAGAACAAATATCACTGGGATGGCGATCATAACAGGATTGATGACCGTTCCAGGAATGTTGGGAAATTTTCCTCCCTCGCCCTTGACAGCAGTGGCAAGCCATGTATCAGCTACTATGACCAGTCGGACAAGAACCTGCTGTATGCTGCCTGGGACGGAAACCAGTGGAACATTACCACGGTCGACAGTTCCAAGAGAGTGGGTGAATATGCATCCCTTGCACTGGATGCGAACGGTAACCCGCGTATCAGCTATTACGATGCATCTCACAGGGATCTGAAATTTGCTTCATGGAATAGTACAAATTCCATCTGGGTTACTGAGACGGTGGACAGTTCCGGAAAAGTCGGGAGCTTTACATCCCTTGTACTGGACTCGCAGGGGGCTCCGGGGATCAGCTACTACGACCAGTCGAACAAGGATCTGAAATATGCTGCCGGGAAAGGGCAGACGCAAACCCCGACAGCCCCGATCGTGACCGGAATCTCACCGGCAAGTGGACCGGTGAGCGGTGGTACCGTTGTAACGATCACCGGTACCGGGTTTACTGGTGCAACAAATGTCATATTCGGAGACTATGAAGGCACCAACCCGATCGTAAACTCGGATACAAGCATCAGCATCACTTCTCCCGCCAATCAGGCCGGTACCGTTCATGTAACGGTCATCACCCTCACAGGTGGCTCCAGCGCTACTTCCCCAGCTGATCAGTTCACGTATATTGTTGTCCCAACGATAACCAGCATCTCACCGGTAAGTGGACCTGATATCGGGGGTACCGTTGTAACGATCACCGGTACGAGCCTTAACGGCGCAACCGCAGTAACCTTTGACGGGACACCGGCTAGCACATTCTCGGTTATCAACGAGACTTCAATCTCCGCGACCTCACCGGCTCATGCAGCGGGAGCCGTTAACGTTAATGTCACCACACCCAACGGCGCTGCAACAGGGACATATACCTATATAACTCTCCCGACCGTGACTGACATCTCACCGGCAAGTGGACCGGTGAGCGGCGGTACCGTTGTAACGATCACCGGAACGAACCTTATCGGTACAAATGCAGTAACATTTGACGGGACACCGGCTACCGCTTCCTCGGCAATCAACGAGACTTCAATCTCCGCGACCTCACCGGCTCATGCAGCGGGAGCCGTTAGCGTTGTCGTCACCACTCCCAACGGCACTGCAACCGGGACATATACCTATGTAATTCCCCCAACCGTGACCGGCATCTCACCGGCACGTGGCCCTGCGAGTGGCGATACCGTTGTAACGATCTCCGGTACGAACCTTAACGGCGCAACCACAGTAACCTTTGACGGGATACCGGCTACCGCTTTCTCGGCAGACAGCGATACTACGATCACTGCGACCACACCGGCTCATGCAGCGGGAGCCGTTAACGTTGTCGTCACCACCCTTACCGGCGCTGCAACCGGGACATATACCTATATCGGAGGTCCGACCGTATCCAGCATTACTCCAGCCACAGGAGTTGCGGGTGAATTAGTAACGATAACTGACCTTGCTGGCACGAACTTTGTTGAAGGTACGACACCGGAAGTCTGGCTAGCAAAAACGGGAGAAAAGAATATTAATGCGACCAATGTCTTCGTGGTCAACCCCAATCAGATCACCTGTACAATTCAGCTCGCCCCCTACAGTAACACATTACCCGGGAAATGGGATGTCGGGGTAAAGAATTCGGACGGGCAGTCCGGGTCACAATCTGCTTTATTCACTCTGACAAACCCTGCTCCATTGGTAAGTTCCATCGAACCAAACAGCGGCATTAACGGAACCATAATCCATGTAGTAAATGTTACGGGCCAGAACTTTGGCTTTGGGACCAACCCGATCATATGGCTGTCAAAAGATGGGCAAAGTGATATTATGGCATCAGATGTGCATATCTACGGTACGACCAGTTTGGACTTCTTACTCAATATTCCCGTAACAGCTGAGGCTGGGGTGTGGGATCTCCATGTCAGGAGCCAGGACGGGCAAACCACGGCATATCTCGGCCAGTTCACGGTAATATCGGGACTTCCTGAAGGTTTCATCTGGGACTGGACTACTGATGGCTGGGATGGCTGGACGTATTCATCTTCATATTCGGGAACGGAGTCGTATTCGGTAATCGGCCCGGATATTGTTAGTGGCAATGGTATATACGGCGTGTCACTTCCTGCGGGCACAAGAAATAAAGTGGTGACATCCACGGTCTCGAAAACCTTTACCGCCCCAGCGGGTTCCCAGTGGAGTACTTTGACCTTCAACGGTCTGCTCAGTTCCTCTGATAATGATGGCGGAAGATCGTTGAACATTAAAGTGAATAGTTTGGACGTGTATCCTGAAACAACAGCCGCAACAGACCCTACGCTCAACGGTCAGCAGGAATTCACCATTACGAAGCCATTCGACAGGGCGAATGAGGTAATTGTCACCATAATAAGTAAGGGAACGGTATTGAAAAAGACTACATTCGTGTATACAACGCAGTTCAATTCATTGACCCTGAGCTGAGAAAAGACCATCGCAATGCTTGATGAAAACAAAGGCACCGGCTGTCAAACCCGATAGTTCACTCGGGAACGCGACAGCTGGTACATGAGGGAATATCCCTCTTTTTTATTTTTTGATGTAACCCCATATTCCTTGGTGAGATTATTCACGGGGGTATTTTTTGTCCTGTCAGGAATGGATTGTTATTCGTTCAGAGAGATCACGATGCACCAATCATATATTCCGTCAGGAATATCCAGACGGTACCAGGAAACAGGGGTTGTGTTGCACCGGTGGATAGCAGAGATATTCTCTCTATTGATTCAGATAACAACCAGGACTTAGCCACATCAAAGAGCCGGGAGCGGCTCGTTCTGTCGTAAGCCGTTCATGGATACTGCCCGGCGGCAATCCCTGTTGACCCTCTCATACTATCGCTTAATTTATTTACTAATCCGACCATCGATTGTATATCTGGATAAGAGCACAAAACAGCCAACAACCCTGCTGGATCTCTCCCCTCGGTTATTGACCAGATGAGAACATACACCCGTGCGGGAAATGTCTTAAAAAATTCCCAAAACAATTCAATCGCGAAGGAGTATCGTATGACCCCCCTACCCCCCAATAAAGAAAGGTTGCTGAAGATTGTTGGGGCACTCATAGGTATTGCGATTATTGGCCTTGTCCTTGCGGTCATTGCGATGGGTGCTTTTTCGACACCCCCGCAAAAGGAGAGCCCTCCCGTGAATATAACACCGGCTCCTCCCTCAATAATTTCTGTCATCACCCCGCCCTCAGGCGGTTTAGGGACACTGGTACCGGTAACCATTGAGGGTAAGGATTTTTCCTATGGCCCGTCACCGTCCATCTGGCTGGCAAAACAGGGTGAACGCGATGTCAGCGCAACCGATGTGGCGGTAGTCTCACCAACCCTGATCAAGTGCACGTTCCCGCTCACTGCATCGTCCATGTCGGCCGGGCAGTGGGATGTTTTTTTGAAGAACGTTAACGAACAGTACGGGTCAAAGATCGGCGTGTTCACCGTAACAAACGAAATTTCGCCCCCCCTGAAGTGGAACTGGTCTGCTGACGGCTGGGGGGACTGGCAACATGCTGCTTTATGTAAAGGAACGACGAGAAAGGAGACCGGATCCTGTTCGGAATATGGCCCGTTCATGGAAAACGGCTTCGGCGTACAGGGATCAAGTGTTACTTACGACAGGGTTCAAACAGAATCCAGTGTCTGGAAGACCTTTACCGCTCCATCCGGTACCCGGTGGAATACCCTTACCTTCAACGGTCTGCTCAGTTCCTCTAAGCTACCTCGCGCACGATGGATGGCCGTCGAGGTGAATGGTGAGAGGATATTTTATGCCAATGCCACCCAGACACCCCCGGGCAACGGCCAGGCATTTACCATTACACAGTCATTCAACCCTGCAAATAGTGTAACGGTCATGATATCAGGCGGGCAGGACCCGACATGGGGCACAACGATGTTTACCATGCAGTTCGATACATTGACCCTGAGTTGAGAAGAGAACGCGCCAATGCTTATGACGGCCTGGCTGTGAAAGCAGCGGATAACTTTCAGCCAGACCCGGACCCGTGATCCAGGAGAATAATAACCCGGTGCTGCAACAACTCTATCGAGAAAGAGTGTAGGGGATCATCTGCATAATTCACGTACCCACGGGTAATGCCACATGACCCATCCACCGGATTCTGAACAGCCCGCGTCTGAAATTGTCGGTGCGATTATCCTTATCGGGGTTATTGTTATGGTTTTTGCCTTTGCAGGGATCCTGCTGTTCTCCCAGCCCCCGTCCCAGAAACTCCCTACCTTGAGCGTCACTACATCCATCAACGGGCGGGTAATAGATATTCACCATAACGGCGGGGATATCCTGTCGCACCCGGATATGTATATTCTTGTCAATGATGCACGACAGGATTTTTCCAAGAATAACGATCCTTCCTGGACAACATGGTCTGTCGGAGAATCCCTGGAATATGAGGTTCCCGGTACCGTTCCGATCTCATCGATAAAAGTTATTTATGACAGCTCAGGTACATCCGCTGTATTATACTCTGCCAGTTTCGAAACCTCTGCACTACCGGCCACGGTTACCACGACGCCCCCCATTATTACCCATACTATCGTCGCATCAGCAGGAGCCGGTGGATCGATCAGTCCGTCGGGCTCAGTGATCGCATCTGATGGATCCGATCAGAGCTTCACCATAACCCCGTCACCTGGCTATCATATTGCAGATGTTTTTGTTGACAGCGTGTCACAGGGAACCCTCTCCAATTATTTCTTCACAAATGTGGAGGCCGACCACACGATCTCGGCATCGTTTGCGATCAACACGTACACGATAACGGCGAGTGCCGGAGCAAATGGAACGATCACTCCGGCTGGAGTAATGACCGTCACCTATGGAGCCATGCCGGCCTACACCATAACACCGGATACCAGCTATCATGTCGAAGATGTCCTGGTTAACGGCACTTCAGTGGGAGCGGTAACGAAGTATCTCTTCCCGCCCGTGACCACCAACAAGACGATCTCAGCAATGTTTGCCCGGAATTCACGGGCACAAATATACTACGAAGGCTTTGAATCCGGATCAACCGGGTGGGTACTTAACGGTGCCTCCCGCCAGAATGGCATTGTCCCGAAGAACCAGACCTGGAGCATGCGACTCAGAAACACCAACAGTATGTACCGGCCCACCACAACAGCGAATTATGAATCCATTGTTGTGCAATTTGCCTGGACAGCCCAAAGTCTAGACAGCATCTCGGAGACCGTCCTGGCGGAGTATTCAACGGATGGCGGAGCGAACTGGAATACCCTTTCACAGATCACCGGACCCACCGCGAGTCCAACAACACTCACCATTGTCACCTCCGCGACACTTCCCGCAAGTGCCGGCAACAATGCCAACTTCCAGCTGCGATTCCGCATCACCGGCAATAACAACAATGACCTTCTCTATGTCGATGACGTAAAGATAACCGCAATCCCCATGTAAGGATATCAGCCCCCACTCTCCCCCAGCGGGGGAGGCAGTCCGGGTGGTGCGTCCAGTCTACAAGGGAACATGCAGGTCGATCAAACCCTTTGGTTTCTTTGTTTCCAGCCGCGAGATTAATGTCCCGTCTTTATAGACTTCAGCTACCATTTTTCCATTGGATGCGTCTGCCTTCTCGATTGACCCCTCAACGATACCAACATTTGCCGGTATCTCATATAACTGGTCCCCGGTACCCTCTATCGGTGTAAAGAGTCCCCGTCCCCCGATCGATCCGGAATAATACCCGGGATAATATACCCGAACCCATACACCGCCGGGGGGAATACTGATCTGGGGAAGGAAATCTTCAGGGGCCCGGATGTTCGGAATCGGGACAGGAGTAATTGCCACAACAGTCGTTGCCGCAGCATTCGTGATATCTTCTGGCCGGGTCGAAACCAGATCGATCACCCCAAAGGGGGACTTGGTACTCCTCCGTGAGATCAGCGTCCCGTCTTTGTAGATGTTGACTTCCATTTTATCTGCAGATCCGTCCAGTTTCGAAATTGATCCGAATATTGTGGAGGGGTCAGTAACTGACAACTGGTAGAACTTTGTCCCGGACCCACTTGCCTCGATTATTGTCCCACCGGTACTGATGGTCCCGGAGAAATTACCGGGATACTGCATCTGTACCCAGACTCCGTTGGCAGGAATATTGCTCTGGGGAAGTAACTCAACCGGGGCTGGGGTAACCTGAGGTTCGGGTGTCGGAGTCGGGGAGGGACTTGTGGGGCTGGGGCTCACACTCGTTACCGCTGAGGAGGTCGTGTTCTTCAGGAGGGTTTGGGGGGGCTCATGCAGCGTTTGTGCCATGAGGGCCACGCCAATGATAAAAACAACAAGAATAATGAATAGCGCGGTGATGGTCGTAAGGGGGGATAGCTCACGGGGCTCATCATCTTCAAGGGATTGTTTGTTATTACGTGATGGGCCAATAATGGTCCATTCCGGTACTGCCGGGCGGTTGGCCTGTTCTTCAACAACCAGCATCCCCGCGTTTTTCCGATCTATCCTGCTTAATTGAACACGAATTGCCAGCGGGCTCATGCCCTCAACCGGGATATTCTGATCTTTGAGGACTGCGATGCATCTCTCGAGTTCAACAATATTCTGATAGCCGGTCGAGCGGACAAAGATGAGTTCCAGTGTCCGGTGCTCTCCACCGGGAGAGGTTATCGTGAGCGTGATAATGGGCTCCCGTAATTTATTTACGCCGGATTCTGCCAGACCAATATCGGCATACGGGATCTCTTCATGGATGCGGCCCGTTTCACTTGCAACAACGATGAGGCGTCTGCTGGTAAGTACGGCTTCGTGCCTGACGCCATTGATAATAATCGTCTGCGTCTTCTGAAGTATCGCTTCATCGCTGTTCAGGTTGAGGTCATCCATGGCACTACATTTAACTATAAATCTGAACTATAAAAACCAATTCGGATTTAAGATACATCTACACCGGTTTTAAATAGTTTTTTGGTAGTTGTGGCAACCGGGCGGGTATGCGGGGGACCCCCCGGAGAGTCCGTCCATTCAGCATAGGGGAACACGATCCAACCGTACGCAGTCGTGTGTAAAAAATCCCGCCCGGATACGCATAGTCCGCTATTCATTTGCGGCGCCGGGTTTATGGATCCCGGTATTCCGGCTCACCAGTACATTGTACGCATCATGCTTCGGGTTGTGCCGGACGAGCACGCTCTCTAGTTCGAGGATTGTCCCGTACGGTGCCGAGACGATCGCCTCATTCTCCGGTGTCACATGGTACGCGGGCACCACCGCATATACCGGTGTATCTGCCGTGCCATCGCAGAGCTTGAACACCATCGTCTTGCCATCCCCCAGGTTCCCTGACATCTTGGCTGCAATGAGATTGATCCGTTTCTCCACGTGGCGGCGGATCTGGGACAACCGCAGGACCCGGGAACCAGTGGGCACCCGGTAAGAGTTCCGGGCTTTTCCGTCCTTCCTGAGCACCACGTACGTGTACTTGATATCGATGTTGAGATACCGGAACGGCTCTTCACCGGATGCAAGTATCCCCATCATCCGGGTGGGCTGGATGTTCCGGCTGGTGGCAAAACTCCAGCACCGGTCCGGCGTGCAGTTCGTCCCCCAGATAAATGTGCAGGGGCTGTGAATCGTCAATCCCCGTTTCTTTAACGCAAGCGAGAGCAGCCGCAACTGGGCAGAGTTGGTCTCTTCGGCAGGCTCAATAATGAGGATCGTGCCATCCGGTGCAAGCCTCCCGGCCAGTTTCATCACGAGATCCGCCCGCCGGTCAAGCGACACATCGCTGATCTCGTTGAGCACATTGGAAAAGATCATCAGGTCGATCTGCTGCGGGATTTTTGCCGGATCAAGGGTGGTGAGATCCGCCTTTATCGGGGGCTTGATACTGACATTGCCCCCTTTCTGCGTGCACTGCTCCCGCAGGTACATGAACGCCTCGATGTGCTCTTCCGAACGTTCTACCGAGTACACCGTTGCCGTAGCACCATCCAGCCGGGAATAGAAATCTGCAATCGCAAGGGGCACGACCCCTGGGCCGGTACCGGCATCCAGCACGGTCATTGAGTTCTTCAGCAGCCCGTCACAAGCGAGCATGGCGAGGATGTGCTGGGTCTGTACATAGTAGACCGGAAAATGGTACGCGAGATAGCCCAGCACATGGTATGCCTTGGTGTACTGCAGCGATCGCTGGTGCGTCGGCTTCCAGTAATCCGACTTCTGGGCAACAATTGCCCTGCGGAGCCGCTCGAGAATTATCGGGTCGGTCAGCTCCTTTCCCACTTTTTTGGGAATGTACTGCTCGATCGCTGCTTCGAGTGCCGGGGGAAGGCGGCGGGTTGCAAAAAACGCATCCTGCCTCTCCTGCTCTGCCGGGTTCAGGGTATACTCCTCTGCCGGAACCTTCCGTGAGATCTCATAGTCTGCTCCCGTCTTTTTTGCCACAAGGTTCAGTTCGTCCAACAGGGGGGTGATGAGGGTCAGTAGTTTTTCAACCGGGTGTTTTTTTTCAAGGTACGGCACGATCTCCGAGAGTAAAAAGACCGGTTTGGTGCCGGCCACGTATTTTATGGTGGAGATGAGCTGCTTATCGGTCATAGTTGCCGGTTACTTGGTGATAGACCCTATTACATCTTTTGTGTCACTCATTACTCCGCTGTTCAGCACAGATCGGCCGTTGCACCCGTCCCGCAGGAATTCCCTGCCGTTCGTTGCTGATCCCTCCCCCGCTTTTAAACGCATAGGTAATCTCGGCCCACGCCCGCTCCAGCAGTTCCCGGTAGTACGGGATATCAAAGCGTTCTGCGTTCCATGCAGGGTCCACCCGGTACGTGCGTGCATCCCGCACCACATACCGGATCTTCATGCCCGGCGCGACAGGCACCCCGCATTCCCGGTATGCATTCACCGCAGCGCCTTCAATGCAGCGGTGGGCATACGTGAGCCGGCTGATTCTCCGGCTGATGGCCATATCCTGTGCGGGGGCAGACGGGAGCTGCTGAACCGCGTTGTGGTATATCGCGTTCACCTGATCCCATACTCCGGTGAGTTCCGCAATCGTTGCCGCCTTCCCCATGACAGCGAGCATGTCGCCCTGCATTGTCCGTATATATTCCGGGGTGTCATGCCGGCGTGCGGCAATGCCCCGCACCTTCACGCTGCCATCAGAAAGCCTGCCATAGTAGCGGTTGTAGGCCCCCAGTCCGTCATTAAGCGGCAGGAAGACTAACCAGGTGAAATGTTCGACTTCGGTTGACAACCCGGTCTCGCGGTTGACCCGCTCCTGCAGTGCTGCAACCGGCGCACCCTGCACCCAGAGGCAGTCCACAATCCCGTGGAGGACGCAAAAGCCCATCGCTTCGGCAATATCCTTGGTGCGCAGGAGGATATCGCGCGATCGCCCGGTGATCCCCTCGTGCACCTCGATCCTGCCGAACTTTGCGTTCTTGTAGCCCGTGTAGCCGAAGCAGGTGACCAGCATCCACTTGAGGATCGCATCGATGCCGGCCAGGGACGGGTCGGTCTTTTTCAGCTGCTTTGTCCGTATCCGCAGGTCAAGCAGGGGTTCAAGGGCCGTGGGGAGAAAACCCCGGCGCTGCTGTTCCGGCTGGCCGATGGTCTCCGGTGACAGGTTTGCCTTAACGATGATGGAGGGGTACATGGAGGTGAAATCGATCTCGTCCACCCCGGCAAAGATGCCGGGCTCCGGCTGGAACATCATCCCGCCCCGGTCCGCAGTCCGGAGCTGGGAGAATTTCCGCAGGACTTCAGCATCGCTCTTCCTGAACGGCACAACAATTCCCCTTCGCACCGCTTCATAGGTCTCGTAGCTGGAGATGAGCGTGCCCGGGGTGAACCGGGACGCAAGGCTGGGCGAGAGTCCCGTGAGCCGGGAGGCCATGAGCACCCCGGCAAGCCCTCCCTCGCGGTATACAAACGACTGTTCGGTATCGATCAGGATCCTGCCGTATGGTATGAGTGCTGCTTCCTTGTGCTCGACCCTGCCATAGCTCCAGTAGGAGCGCGAGTCCATGGTGCGATACTTCCCGTTCCGGGAAAACGGCATTGTAAGGCCCAGTACCCCGGCCCGTACCTGTAGTTTTGAGATCCAGCGATCGGCATCGGTCATCAGGATCAGGTCCGGGTCAGATGCAGCAACGAGCCCGAAGAGATCGGCAAGCACATCCCGCTCCGGCCCGTGCAGCCGCTCGGTGCGCCCGCAGATGATCTCAATATCCGAGCAGGTCCGATCACGGGCCGGGTCATCATGGATCCGGATCTCCATGCTGTTCAGGCCGTGCCCGAACACGGGGAAGAACCGGGCCTCCGGGTCGGCACAGCAGGGAACAATTCCCCGCTCGGCCATGAAGCGCTGGTCGCGTCGCACGTCCACGTTGAAGAGCTGCGCAGCAAACTGTGTCTGCTGCTCGATCGCCTCTGCCACCCGCCTGCCGGCAAAAACCCTGTACCCCTCGCAGTTGCCAAAGATAGTGGTAAACGTGCAGGGCTCCGCACGGTAGTGCTCCTCTAAGGCTTCGATCATTTCATGATGTAAGTCCGGGTCCTTAAGCTGGAGATAAAACGGCGGATCATAATCGTGATGGCACTTCTGCACCGTTCCCTCCTTGTGCCACAGGTCCACGCCCCCGCTCCGGAACGCTGAGTCAAGGATCCACATCGCGTTTTTCTCCCCGCGCTCCCGTATCCGGGTCAGCGCATGACGGTGTTTGCTGCACTTCCTGTTGCCTGAGTATTCCCATGAGCACCGAGAAGACCGCAGCCTCCAGCGGATCATCGCAGCCATAGAATGCCTCGCTTGCATGCAGCCGGGCCAGCGCTACCACCCTCTCGCCATACGGCTGATCATCTTTCCTGAGCGCCCGCGTGGCCCGGGCCCAGCGATCTATCGGGCCCTTTACCCCCTGCCGGACGCTCGCAAAACTCCTGCCCGTCTCCTACACCTCCAGCGTCTTCTGGGCTTTTTGCACCACACCACCCTTCCGGCAGGAGCGCTGGCTTGCAAAACCAAAACGGTCCGGGGCCGGGCCCTCGGGCAGAATCTCAATGATCCGGTCCGCCTGCCGGATCAGTGCGGCAAAGGACCGGTCGCTGGCCGGCGCCCACAGGATCACCATGGCTTCCCTGCCGGCCTGCCTGAGCGCTGATGCGATCGGGCCGAGCAGGCGCTCTGCCCCGTCAAAGAGCGTGGGGTCATGCTCGACAAAGACAATCGTGTGGCTCGCCTCGTGGATGACCGTTAAGAGCTGGTCTGCGGTAAACGGTCGCCGGACTTCGAAATTGTTCGATGTGCGGCCAATGCCCGAGAGGATGCGCGAGTAGTTGCCGCAGATGTAGAGGAAGAGAAAACGCTGGAGATCGGCGTTGCTGTTGAGCGCAGCGAGGATCTTTTTTTCCGGTGCAATTACCGCCGTGAAACTGCCCGGGTGCAGGGTGATCCCTTTGGAGAGCTCGATCAGCATAGCACCGGATCCCTGCTGCACCGGGCGGGATAAGGCTCAGGCTCGCGGGGGGTGAAAGTGTTTTGGAAGGCATCGTAAGATTGATGAGCGGGTGGACAAGAAGTGGAATGTAATGTGCGGCAGGTATTCCCTCATCTGCATTGATGATCTCGGCAACCGCTTCCGCATCTTCAACCCGATGCTCGGTGCCCGCTCGAAGTTCAATATCGCGCCCGGTACCCGGCAGCCGGTGATCGTGCAGGGGGTTTCCGGCAGGGAACTTAAGCAGATGCAGTGGGGCCTTGTACCGCACTGGACAAGGAGCTTCAAGGCGGCGCACCCGATCATCAATGCCCGGGCAGAGTCCCTTGCGGAAAAACTCATGTTTGCCACCCTGTTAAAAACGAAGCGCTGTCTCGTGCCGGCCAGCGGCTTTTTTGAGTGGAAGCACGAGGGGGCAAGAAAGCTCCCGTTCTATATCCAGGTAAACGACCAGCCACTCTTTGCTTTTGCCGGGCTGTACGATGAGTGGCACGATCCTGCAGGAACGGACCTTGCCACGTACACGATCATCACGACAGAGCCCAATACCTTAATGGCAACGGTGCACAACCGGATGCCGGTTATTGTTTCGCAGGATCACGAGGAGGAGTGGCTTTCCGGCGAACAACTGGACACGGGACACCTTAAGGATATGCTCATACCGTACCCTGCAGAAAAGATGGCCATGCATCCGGTCTCCCCGCTCGTGAATTCCCCTTCAGCCGATGACGAGCGGCTGATCCACCCTCTTTTTGGGCTCACCGGGTAAACGTACCCCAACGTATGCCGGATAATGAATCATCCGGAATATCCGCAGAAGACCCTGCATCATTCTTCCATGCAGGGGGAACGATGATTTCGTGGCATACCCTGTGTCCGGAATTCACGAGCCACCCGGGCGACCCCTGCACCGCATGCATGACTTCCTGCCCGTACTTCCATAAAGGAGAACGGTGAATTACTGGTATGCTGTTGGATCATTGCCCGGGTGCGGCGAACCTGCGCACCCCCACGCTTGCAATCAAAAAGTGTCCCCGGTGCGGAGAGGAAGTGGAACTGTTCTCAAACGACATCTCCGTGAAATGCAGCTGCGGTTTTGTGGTCTATAACGACATCGAATCCTGCATTCAGTGGTGCACACATGCCAAGGAATGCGTTGGTGACGAGATGTACAATAAAATCATGGCACAGAAAAACGTGCCCGAACAGAAAAAATAGGTTCTTCGCTATTTCATGTGGGTAGAATATGTTACTAAAAATTTGTTTGTGATGTTCCCCCGCCTCAGGGCCTCTCTTTAGGCACGGCGGGGAAAGGAGGTTTTAACTTTTGGCTCTGGAGAAAACCCATTTTACGAATATATTGCCCCCCTCTTGCGCCACCAGTCCCCCATTGGGGGACGGGCGCAGTGCGATAGCCCGGGTAAGGTTACAAGTAATACGTCGTCATCACAATGAGGAGGCGCCCCGTCGGGGGCGGCGGCGTTCATCACATTTTGGGGTATGGGGGCATCAGCCCCCATCTTTGTAATCTACCTGATACTTACGTTACCCATTTAAAAATCGCGAAGAACCAAAAAATGAGATTACCGGTGATTGTCAGGTTCAGGCAGGACAACCGATTAATGTTCCTAAAAATCCTCTTTTCAGGTATCCGGGTTTTCCTTCGGGCCCGTTGATCCGCCTTCCATCGATCCCACCAGTACCAGGATCGCGGGCATCACGATGATCGCACCGGCAAGGGCAAAAAAGACCGAGATGACGGTTACCGTGCCGAAATTGCTGATGATGCCAAAGGCAGAGACCATGAGAGCGGCAAACCCAAAGACCGTGGTCATGCCCGAGACGGTAATCGCGGTGCCGATCTTCTCAATACTATACTGGATTGCCGGCAGCAGCGCGAGGCCGTTCTGCCGTTCTTCATAGTACCGCTCCATGATCAGGATCGTGTATTCCGAAGCGACACCGACCGACATCGAGCCAAGTGTTGCGGTGAGCGGGGTATAATCGATGGCAAGCATGTACATGATGAGGCCATTCCAGCCTACGATCATGATGATTGGGACCAACGGGGTTGCCGCTTTGGCAAATTTCCGGTAGATGATGTAGAGGAAGCCAAAGATCATCCCAAAACCAAGGATGGTCATGAATGTCTTCCCATCCCGGATCTCGCGGATCAGGTTGGTAAACATCTCCCACATGCCTGTGAAGGATGCGTGGATGCCCGGAGGAGGTGCCTTCCATGCGAGATCTTTTTTCATCTGCTCGATCGTTGACATGGCGATATCATTGGGCATGGCAATGAAGGTGAACTCGATAACAGCCTCGGTGTTCCAGCTCACGTACCGGTCACGGATCTGCGGGGGAATCTTTTTCATAACGGCATCGATCTCAGGGGCCGTCTGCGGCAGAACCCCGTCATTGTACTGGACAAGGTAGGTTGCAATGCTCGTTGAGCTCGTGATCTTGGGATTGTGCGTCTCTTCGTACTGCTGGAACTCATACATCCAGCGGACAGAATCCGGGGAGAGAAGATCGCTTCCCTGCACCAGCACGGGGACGCTGGAGGTCTCGCCCATCGTGCGCCTGATCTTGTCAAGGTTCACCTTTGCCGGCATATCAGCAGGGACAAAGGTCTTCTCATCGGTGTTGACAATGATCTCGTTGTCCAGCTGGAACCCGATGACAGCAAACAGGATGCAGATGATCAGGACCGGAACCGCATTCCGGGATACCGTTTTCACGACCCTGCCCACGAGCTCATTATACCGGTCGATATTCGATTTTGCGGTATCGGATTTTTTCTGTACCTGCTCTGTTACAGGACGGTAATTTACCAGGAGGGCAAAAACCGGCACAACCACGATCGCCGCAAGGTAACAGCAGATGATCCCGATCACGCAGGTCAGGCCGAAACTGCGGATCATGGGGAGCGGCGAGATGGACAGGGCGAGAAAACCCATAGCAGTGGCAATCATTGCATACAGCACGGATGGCCCGGCTTTGGTAATGGTTGTGGTAACCGCTTCAGCAATGGGTGATTTTCGAATCTCTTCATCAAATCGCGAATGGAACTGGATCGCGTAATCGATCCCGATCCCTATCATGACCGGGAAAGCACCGATGGTCACCATCGTGATCTGCATGCCCGAAAACCCAATAACCCCGAAGGTCAGGATGAGACCGGTCCCCACGATGAAGACCGAGAGAAGGCGGTACCGGACGTGCCCGAAAAGCAGGCCTACAGCGATCACCATGAGGATCATGGCAACAAGGATGAGTTCCCCCATGGACGTGCTCATTTCATCAGACGTTTCTTTGTTGTAGGCCTGGTTGCCCGAGACAACCACGCTCACCCCGGGAGGACGGTCGGAAAGACTTACCCTCTTATTGATGTTATCCACAAGCGTGAATGCCTGGGCATCCTTAAGTCCCTGGTCAACGGTAACGACAGAGATGGTCATGGTCCGGGAGGGGACGTAAAGGGTGAGAATCTCTGGGGGCACCTCTTCTTCAAGCCGGGAGATATCGGCCTTGCTGGTGGGAAGCATGCCACCATTCCGGTCCTTGACCAAATCGGAGATGCCGGAGGCTCCAGTGACATAGCGCTCCTGTGAAATATCCCGCTGGAGGCGGTCGATATAAGCGAGCACATCCGGGCTCATCACATCGTCAGACTCAATGAGGATCAGCACACTGTCGGACTGGAACGTCTTGGTGTATTTGTCGAGAAGCATCCCGCGCCGGGTGTCCTTGTCGAGGTAGGTATCCGTACCCGTAGCCATGGTGATCATGGTCATGCCGTAGAGCGCTATGATAAGCAGCAGGCAGAAAATGACTGCCAGATGTTTCGGGCGGGTGACGATGAGGGAAGCGAGCGCGTCAAACGGGTTGAACATGAGTGTCCTGCGGTGAAGTGGGAGAATGACTATCTGTATGTTAGGAGCTCGACTACAAAAAGGAGTGCGGTTTATACGAGGGGATCTGGTGAGAGAAAAAGAGTATCCAACCTGATGTCGTGAGTGACCCCGCGTGCGGATCGGGATTTTTATTCCTTAAAAAAATCAGAGGGCGAGCATCCGCTCGATCGCCCCGCGGGCACGCACCGCAATCTCTTCCGGAACTGTAATGCGGGGGCGGAGGGCCTGTAACGCGTCCCGCACTTTTTCAAGATCGGTCTTTTTCATGTTCCGGCAGACAGATGCCTGCGAGAGCGGGTAGCACCGTTTCTCCGGGCACTCCTTTGCGAGCCGGTGCAGGATGCCGACTTCTGTTCCGATAATAAATTCCTGTGAGGGAGATGTGCAGACATGGTGGATGATACCGGAGGTGCTTGCCACGTGATCCGCAAGATCGATTATTTCGGGGCGACATTCCGGGTGAACAAGCAGCACCGCACCCGGGTGCGCCTTTCGGGCTGTCGCGACCTGCGCCGGGGTGATCTGGTCGTGCACGATACAGAATCCTTCCCAGGGCAGGACTTCCTTTTTTGTGAACCGGGCTGCATAACGCCCGAGGTTCCGGTCGGGCACGAAGATCACGCGATCCTGCTCTACCGAGTTGACCACTTTTACGGCATTTGAAGAAGTGCAGCAGATGTCGCTCTCAGCCTTGACTTCTGCAGTGGTATTGACGTAGCAGACCACGGCAGCGTCCGGGTTGCGGGCTTTTGCGAACCGCAGCTCTTCTGCCGAGATCATCTGCGCCATCGGGCAGCAGGCATCGGGAGCGGGAAGCAAAACGGTCTTGTCCGGCGAGAGAATGGCCGCGGTCTCGGCCATGAAATCCACGCCGCAGAAAACGATCACCTCGCCTTCCATGGTGGCCGCAGCCCGCGAGAGTTCAAGCGAATCCCCGCAGAGATCGGCGATGTCCTGCACTTCCGGCAACTGGTAGTTATGGACAAGGATGATGGCATCCCGCTCTTTTTTCAGGGAGTGAATCTCATCCATTAGTGAAGTGGCCGGCACGTAATTGAACGCTCCTGTTTTGTATACATGCGATCCCGGGTCTCAAAAAGCTGGCGTGTGGGGAAATTTATGAACGGGCACGCCCAACTATTCCCTGCTCTCTGATGAAAATCATCCTTCCTGACAGAACAATACAGCAGATGCCCGGCGATCCGGTCCGTATCAGCCGGATCCTGGACCAGCTCGGCATCCACCCGGCCGAGGTGATCGTATCGCGGAACGGGACACTGGTTCCCGAGGATGCAGAAGCGGGTGGCAACGACGAGATCCGGATCATCCGCATAGCGCACGGGGGATGAATGGCACAGGGCGAACGCGTACCGGCAGGAACGGAACGGTGCTCGCTCTGCGGAGAACCGCCGGTCATTCTCTTACACGACCCGGAGCGACATCTCTGCGCAGCTCATCTCATTGCTGAGGTAGAGGAACGGGTAGCACAAACGATCCGTGAGCGAGAACTCATTAAACCGCATGACCGGATCGCCGTTGCGCTGAGCGGCGGCAAGGACAGCACCGCACTCCTTGTGATCCTTTCCCGACTCCTCCCGGCATGGGAGGATGTGAGGCTTGTTGCCATCACCGTGGACGAAGGGATTGCAGGCTACCGCGATGACACGATCCGGGCGGCAGAGGACCTGACCAGAAAAACCGGCACGGAACATGTGTGCGTCTCATTTAAGGATCTTATCGGCGATGATCTCGATGCCCTTTTGGTCGGGCGCGAGACGCAGGCATGCTCTGTCTGCGGGATCCTGCGCAGGAAAGCACTCTCGGTTGCGGCGTATAAGGCAGGTGCAGCCAGGATTGCCACCGGCCATAATCTCGATGACGAAGCCCAGTCAGTCCTGATGAACACGCTCCGGGGTGACCTGCCCCGCCTGGTCCGCACCAGCGATGCGGACTCTTCTGACTGCTTTATTCCCCGGATCAAACCCCTTGCCGATATTGCAGAAAAAGAGATTGCTGCGTACCTGTTCGTGCAGGACCTCTTTCCCTTCCTTCCCGAGTGCCCGTATACCCGCTATGCCCTGAGATTAGAGGTGCGATCCATGCTCTCTGCCCTTGAACAGAAACATCCCGGCACCATGCGTAACCTGATAAAAAGCAAACGGGCGATAGAAAAACAGGTGGGCCGGAGTGCCATGTCCGAACCCCTGAAACGCTGCCGGCAGTGCGGGGATCCCTGCAGCGGGGAACTCTGCCAGGTGTGCAGCCTGCGGCAATCACTGGGAAAGTGACGGCATGCCCTGCACGCGCTCGGAGTGCGTGTAGATTACCATCTTTGTACTGCGGACAAAACCGACAACGCACAGGCCGGTCTTTGCGGCGATCTCGATCGCAAGGGTAGTTGTGGCCCCCCGGGAGATTACGATCGGGATATTTGCGATCAGGCATTTACGGACCATCTCTGAGGAGATACGCCCGGAACAGATCGCATAGGTCCGGGAGAGATCCACGTTGTTTCTCAGGCCATACCCGATCACCCGGTCGAGCGCATTATGCCGCCCGATATCTTCCGAGCGGGCAATCACGCCATCGGCAGACGCAAGTCCTACAACGTGGATGCCACCGGTTTTATCGTGCAACTCGGAATCAAGAATTCCCCGTATTGTTCCGCTGATGATGGTTGAAGGGATGGAAAAGTCGGATTTGATGGAGGGCAGTTTTGCGGTATCGATGAACGATGCACTGCCGCCGCAGCCGGAGAGGATCGTCTTTTTTGGGCCCAGCACCTTGAAGAGGTTCTTTGTGATGACGCTGAGGCGGTTCTTCTCGATCCTGATCGATTCGATCTCGTCTATTCCCCTGATGATCTGTTCCGTAAAGAGATACCCGGTGACAAAATCCTCCAGCTGCACGGGGCTCATCATGGCGGTCATCGCGTGCCTGCCATTGATAAAAAGGGCATACGGGATCTCTTCGATCACTTCGTGGGTGGCAGATCCCGCTTTTTCCCCATCCACCTTTATGCAGGGCACGTGCCTGAACATTGCCTCCCCTTTACTCTCTCCATCTTTGTGTGCGGTCATTGCTGTCCTTATCCTGGTGTTACCCGGTTGTTAATACTTCGTCCATGCTGCCGGAACGGTAGCCTTCGAGATCGAGCGTGACATAGGCAAACCCGATCGCTTTGAAGGTTTTTGCAAGTTTTTCCTGTATTGCCAGCAGTTTTTGGAGATCGTCGTTCACGATCTCGATCCGGGCAATACCCCCGTGCATCCTGACCCGGCACTGGGAAAAACCACTGGTGTGCAGGAATGCTTCTGCCTTTTCGATCATGGCCAGTTTTTCAGCAGTGATCTCATCGCCATAGGGAATGCGGGAGGAGAGGCAGGCGGCTGACGGCTTGTTCCAGAACGATAAGCCATAAGCACGTGCAATCTCCCGTATGTCTGCCTTGGTGATCCCGGCATCTAAGAACGGATGGGAGATCCCTTCTTCCGTGCTTGCTAAAAGCCCGGGCCGGTGTTCACCCGTATCGGAGAGATTGATACCATCGGCAATGCAGGCAAAGTGTAGTTCCTCTTTTCGCCGTTTTAGCATTTCGGCTGAATTTTTCTTGCACCAGTAGCACCGCTCAGCAGGATTTTTCACAAACCGTTCATCACCCATGACGTGAACGGGAAGGATCTCCAGCGCCAGATGATAATCCTGCGCAATCTGTCGTGCCTCTTCAATCGCGGTACGCGGGACCACCGGGCTGTCGAGCATGATACACCGGGCATTGCTGCCCAGCTGCTCAGTTGCAAGCACTGCCAGCAGGGCGCTGTCCACACCCCCGGAATAGGATATGAGCATCGATCTCCTGGATGCGATTATTTTCTTAAGCGCCTGCGTCTTTTCATGGGTATTCATGGATGCACCGGAATTGCCATACACAATCGAATAGGATACGGATTAAAAAATTATGAACCGCACCGTTCAGGAGCCGGCTCGGCACATCCGCCCTCGCCTTCACGCAGCTGGCGGCAGATCGCGCAGATCCGTTCGATAACCCTGACCTCTTTTTTGTCAACCAGGTCCTGCGCCAGTAAGGCGATGGATTTTTTCACGTCGTCTTCGAATTCGATCCGGTACCCGCGTTTACCGGAGAGGTACTGGGAGACTGCGGACGGTGCAATCTCGAGCATTCGCGCCGCTTCTACCTGGGAGACCCCGCACTTGACGAGCTCCACGGCGATTGCCGCCCGGATCGCCGGCAGGACATCCCACACTATTTTCTGACAGGGTGCTTCCATGGTATCACAACGTTTAAGTTATCACAATTGTCACATAATATATTGTATTCACAATTGTGAATTAAGCCGGGAAACCACAAATATCTTTGGAATCCGGGGACTTTTTCGGTTCGCCCGAACAAAGAGCGTGGTTTTCCGGCAGGTATGAGTGGGAAAGAATAATCTCACTATCGGTAAACATAATCAGGTACGAGAAAAGCCATGGGAGCCCAACGCACAATCTACATGGATCATTCCGCAACCACGTTTGTAAAGCCGGAGGTGGTAAAGGAAATGATCCCCTACTTCACGGAACATTTCGGCAACCCGTCATCCATCTACGGCATTGCCCGCGAATCAAAAAAAGCGGTCGATGCCGCACGGGCGCAGACGGCAAAGGCGCTGGGCGCGGATCCGGACGAGATTTATTTTACCTCGGGCGGGAGCGAGTCGGATAACTGGGCGATCAAGGGAGTGGCGTTTGCGAACCGTAAGCGGGGCAACCATATCATCACCACGCAGATAGAGCACCACGCAGTGCTGCACACCTGCCAGTATCTCGAAAAGGAAGGTTTTGAAGTCACCTACCTCCCCGTCGACCAGTACGGGCTGGTGGATCCGGCAGTGCTCGAAAAAGCGATCACGGAAAAGACGATCCTGATCTCGATCATGTACGCGAACAACGAAATCGGGACGATCGAACCGATCGCCGAACTCGGCGCGATTGCCCGCAAACACAAGGTGTACTTTCATACCGATGCGGTCCAGGCAATCGGCAGCGTACCGATTGACGTAAAGGCGCAGAACATCGACCTGCTCTCTCTCTCCGCCCACAAGTTCTACGGGCCCAAAGGGACCGGGGCGCTCTACATCAAAAAAGGTGTCCGGATCGACAACCTGATCCACGGCGGCGGCCAGGAGCGGAGGCGCCGTGCGGGTACGGAAAATATTGCCGGCATTGTCGGCCTGGGAAAAGCAATCGAGATGGCAACTGCAGATATCCCGGGACATGCTGCAAAGATCCGCGCAATGCGGGACCGGCTCATCAGGGGCGTTCTTGCCACCATACCCCATACCCGGCTCAACGGTCACCCGGAAAAACGGCTTGCAGGGAACTTCAACGTGAGTTTTGAGTTTATCGAGGGCGAGTCCATGCTCCTGTGGCTGGACGATGAGGGCATCTGCGCCTCCACCGGGAGTGCCTGCACCTCGGGTTCACTCGAACCGTCGCATGTGCTGCTCGCAACCGGTCTCCCGGTTGAGATATCGCACGGCTCGCTCCGGCTCACGCTCGGCGATGCAAATACGGATACGGATGTAGATTTCGTGCTCAAAGTGCTTCCGAAAGTGGTTACAAAACTGCGGGACATGTCCCCGTTATACTTAAAGAGCGGAAAGGAAGGTGGCTGCAATGTACAGTGACACGGTGATGGATCATTTCAAGAACCCGCGTAATGTGGGCGAGATCGAAAACCCCGATGGTGTCGGAGAGGTCGGCAACCCGGTCTGCGGTGATATCATGAAGATCTTCTTAAAGATCGAGAACAACATTGTCACCGACGCAAAGTTCAAGACGTTCGGTTGCGGCGCGGCGATCGCATCGAGCAGCATGGCAACGGAACTCGTCCGGGGAAAGACGCTCGAAGATGCATGGGAGCTCTCGAATAAGGCGGTAGCCGAGGCGCTGGATGGACTGCCCCCGATAAAGATGCACTGCTCGGTGCTCGCAGAGGAAGGAATTCACAAGGCCATCAACGATTACCGCGTCAAAAAGGGGCTTGAACCGTGGGTGGAGAAGAATCCCCACCCGCATGAACACGAAGATATGACCTGCCAGCACTAAGGGCAGACGGTCACACGGGAACAAGAAGTCGTCAGGTGAGCTATGTTTTCACAACGGGAACTCGAACGATACAAGCGGCAGATGATCCTCTTTGGAGAGGAAGGCCAGGAGCGGCTGAAAAAGGCACATATCTTTATTGCCGGTGCCGGGGGACTGGGCTCACCGGTCTCCATCTACCTCGCTGTTGCCGGCGTGGGAACGATCACCATCGTCGACATGGACGTGGTTGACCAGTCGAACCTGAACCGCCAGATTCTCCATTTCGGCCGTGACATCGGGAGGAAGAAGACTGCATCGGCTGAAGAGAAGCTGCGGGAACTTAATCCGGATATCACGGTCAACGCGATCGATGCGAAGATCGAGGAATCGAACGCGGCAAAATTGATCGGGAACGCGGACGGGATTGTGGATGCGATGGACAATTACCCGACACGGTACCTGCTCAACGATGTCGCGATAGCAAAGGCAATCCCGCTCTTCCATGGGGGTATCCGTGGGTTCTATGGACAGGCAACCACGATCATTCCCGGCACTACTCCCTGCCTGAAATGTATCTTCCCCAAAGCCCCCCCTAAAGAAGTATTCCCGGTTGTCGGCGTGACACCGGGTATCATTGGTACGATCCAGGCAAATGAAGTGATCAAATACCTGACCGGCAGCGGGAAACTGCTGACAAACCGGCTCTTCATCTGGGACGGGATGGAAGCGCATGCGGAAGAGCTCTGCGTTGAACGCAATCCCGCCTGCGAAGCGTGCAGTGGCATGACAACAACAAAAACAGCGAGGAAGAAAAAATGACCGTTAAGATCCGATTTTTTGCACGTTTCCGCGAACTGCTCGGGACTGATATTGTAACAGATATACCCCCGGGGACGATGTTCACTTCCCTGATCACGACCATAGCCCGGAAAAATCCTGCAGGATATGCAGCCATCTTTGATGAGAACGGCGCCTTTCACGAGTTTGTCATCTTAATGAAGAACGGCAAACGGATCGATATTGCGGATGCGGCAAAGACGGCGATCGCAGACGGCGATGAGATCGCGGTCTTCCCGCCGGTTGCGGGGGGATAAAGGAGGTAGACCATGATCGCGATTCAGACTGACGATGTCGATATCGGGGCTCTCATCACTGCTGCAAAAAAGCCCGGTACGGGTGCAGTCGTCGTCTTCGATGGCGTTGTCCGTGACGATGAGATCACGGAGATGGAACTCGAAGCCTATGAGGAAATTGCGGTTAAGGAACTGGAGAAGATCGCTCATGATGCAACCCGGCAGTTCAGGCTCCTGCATGTCGATATCATCCACCGGATCGGAAGGCTCAAGGTTGGCGAGAATATCCTGATCATCGTGGTGAGTGCCGGGCACCGCCCCGAGGCATATGCCGGCTCCCGCTATATCATCGAAGAGATCAAGAAAGGGGTTCCCATCTGGAAGAAGGAACTGACAAAGGACGGGGGGCGGTGGGTGCCGGGCGAGCACGGGCACGGGAGCGGGAAACCCCGCTAACCCGCCCCGGATTTTGCTTTTATCAATCTTGTTCTGCCATCGATTACCGTGATGCGGGTCAGATCCTCCGCGCAATAACATCCAGCGCATCAAGCACGGTCCCTGCCTTGGGTTTCATGATGGCCACCGGCACATCCACAATCTTTTCGATCATTGATGCCAGGATTGGCGCACAGATGATCCCGGCGGCCCCGTCTTTTTCAGACATAACTGCGGCAATGATGCATTCCTCGATGGAATTTGCGGTATATCCCCGTATGAAATAGGTCTGGCCTTTTATGGCAATCTCCTGCCCCTCTATCTCGTCAAGAAGAAATTTTGCTGCAATCACGGCAATGAAGACCGGCAGCTTCGGTTCGAGCACCTGGACGATCTTTTTCACCGTCGACAGGCGCACATCTCCTTCACCGGAGGTGATCTTGTACAGCGTAGCCGCGGGGATTCCTGCCTTTTCCGCGAGCTCCTTAATGGTCATGTTCCTGCGGGCGAGCTCCTCCTCAAGCGCAGTCCGGAAGTCCGTTTCAAATACCCTTTTTAAGAACATTATACTATCATAGTATTAATCAAAATTAAAATATATCCTTTAATGGTAAAAATTTTTGAGTATAATGCAAACTTATATCCTACCAGGGTTCGATCTGGTAATTATGAGTCCCGGCACCATCAGCGAGATCACCATCCTTCCCGGCCATGATAAGCATGGGAACCCGGAATCGTTTGACCGCATTGTGATCCGCCCCGGGGACACCATATCCATAGTCGGACCTACGGGTTCGGGAAAAACCGCCTTCATCAACGACATCGAGGTATTTGCCTGCAATGATACCGCGACCGGAAGAACGGTACTGGTTAACGGGGAAATCCCAGCCGAAGAGTACGTGCGTGACCCCTCAAAAAAACCCATTGCCCTGATCACCCAGAATACCAAGTGCCTCGCGGACATGACCGTAGAGGCGTTTCTTGCCATGCATGTCCGGGCACGGAAGATGAGCGGATCGGCAATTGTTACCGGGACCATCGATCTGGCCAACCAGTTCACCGGGGAGCAGATACAGCCAGGCTGCCGGATCACGGCACTCTCCGGCGGCCAGACCCGCTCGCTCATGGTGGCCGACGCGGTCCTGATCAGTAATGCACCTCTTATCCTCCTTGACGAAGTGGAAAATGCAGGAATTTTCCGGGAAAAGGTGATCGAGGTCTTAAAAGAACACCAGAAATCGGTGATCTTTGTCACCCACGACCCGCTTGTGTCCCTGTTATCCGACCGGCGACTGGTCATGCGCCACGGCGGTGTCGAGAAGATACTCCAGCCGGATGGCCGGGAGATGCATATCCGGGAGATGGTAGCCCGCATGGATCTCACGCTGTGCCGGTTCCGGGAGCGGATCCGCGCCGGGGAACTCCTCACCGAAAAGGGGTTTACGGTATGAAACTTATCATCATTGCAGGACCCCCGAGTGCAGGAAAGACCGCAGTGACCCGCCAGATCGTCCGGCACTTCATTGACAGGAAAAAATGTGCTTTTTTAAAAATTGATGTTGTCAGGGCGTTTGAAGACGAAGAACTCCGGGACGAGTTCCATATCCCCGCCCGCAAGATCTATTCCGGGGACCTCTGCCCGGATCACACGGGAATTATGGTCTTGAAAGATGCCCTCGCGTGGGCTGAAGGACTGGGCACGGATATTTTTATTGTTGAAAGTGCCGGGCTCTGCCTTCGCTGTTCGCCGTATGTTACACAGTCCCTCGGGATTGTGGTCCTCTCAGCAGTCAGTGGTATGAACTCTCCGTTAAAGATGGGGCCCATGATCTCTCTTGCCGATGTTGCGGTGATCACAAAAACGGACCTTGTCTCCCAGTCAGAAAAGGAGGTGTTCCGCGAGAAGACCAAGGAAGTGGCACCGGCCATCGATATCATCGAGACAAACGCGATACAGGGGACCGGGCTCCGGTACCTTATGCGGTCTATCGATGCGCTTGCCGATATCGGGGATGCAAATACCATCATGCTTCGGGGTATCCCCCCGCTCGGGGTCTGCACCATCTGCGTAGGTAAACGGGAGATCGGTTGGCAGAACCATTTCGGGGTTGTCCGGAAACTGGACGGGGCAGACGATATATTCCGGGGTGACTAGGCTATGGACAACTGGCAGCCTCCCGGGAAGGACTGCGGTGCATGCGGTGCGAAATGTTGCGGGGATTTTCTGCTGATGGTAGGTAAGGGAACAAAGTCCCCGGCGGACTGCCCGTTTCATGGTACATCCACGCCAACCGTTGCCCTTGATGCACCTGCCCGTACAGGAACCGATGTGTGCGGGAGGGCTTATGATTTCATTATCGGCCCGCTTGCCGGGGAGCCGTCTGCGCGGAAGATCATCCTCCCGTTCCGGGCCGATCTGGTTGAACGATGGAATATTGTTGCGGGGGATATCGTGATCGGCCGGCCTATGGGGCAGGGCTGCCCGGTGCAGCATGTGCTCCGCGTGCTGGAGGCAAACCCGGTGACCGGTGTCCTCACCTGCCACACGGTCGGACCTCATGAGGCACGACTCGGTGGAGGAAAAGACGTGCAGGCATATCATGTCATCGGGTTCGAGGGGATGGCTGAGGTGGTGAAACGACGCCCGGAGTTCGGGTTCCGGCAGTTCTTCCTCCCCTCGTTCTGCATGATGCAGGTCGCCCATACCGGCGTTGTGAACATGGTGCTCGAGAAATCCACGGGCCTGCAGGTAAGAGTTGAGGATATCAGGATCCTCTAGGAGTACGGGATGAAGACCATCGACGGGATAAACAGGAAAATTGCCGAGGGCAATGCTGTCGTCTGTACTGCTGCGGAACTGAAACACCGCATCGCGGAGGGCGAAAAGGTCACCGCGGCCGATGTCGACGTGGTGACTACCGGGACATTCGGCGTGATGTCCGGCACGCTTGCTGTCCTGCACCTGCCGGTAACTGCCCCCGGCACCTTCCGCCACGCGGAAAAGGTCTGGCTGAACGGCGTGCCGGCAATACCGGGGCCTTGCCCGAACGAGGGGCTCGGGTCTGTCGATCTCGTGGTATACGGGACTGCCCGGGCAAGTGCCACGTATGGCGGGGGACACCTCTTCCGCGACATCGTTGCAGGAAAGGAGGTGGCAGTCGTAGTGGAATCGTCGCACAAACGGTTCTCCCGCACTGTGACGCTGGCCGATATGGGCCATGCCCGCCTGATCACCACGCGGAGCGCTTTTAAAAATTACCTTGCCGTCGTCAATACCCAGCCTGATCCCGTGCGGACCATCTTTTCTGTAAAGGAACTTACCGGCCCCTTCCGCGAGGCTTCAGTGAGCGGGTGCGGGGATATCAACCCGCTCCAGAACGATCCGGGCCTGAACGTGATCGGTACCGGGACAAGGATTCTTCTCAACGGGGGGACCGGTTACGTCATGGGCCCGGGCACCCGGAGCAGCCGGGAAAAACCCAACATTGCAGCATACGGGGATATGCATGCTATGATCCCGGAGATGATGGGCGGTTTTGTGACCGCGTTGGGTCCCGAGTGCAACACCTCGGTTGCCATTCCCATCCCTGTGCTTGACGATGAGATCCTTACCGGCCTCCGCATCACCAACGACCGCATACCGCTTCCTGTTGCCGATGTACGGGACCGGGTTCCCTTTGCCACTGCCAGTTACGCAGATGTCTGGGACGGTACGGATCCCGTCATCGCATTCTCACCCGGCGCCTGCGTGCAGTGCGATTCCTGCACGGCAGCGCAGATCTGTCCTACGGGTGCAATCACGCCCCAGGAAGGAATTGACCCCTTACTCTGCGTGAACTGCGGCACCTGCACCCGTGAATGCCCCGGAGGCGCATTCTCCGGAAACCTCGGGGCGATAACCGTGGGCACAACAACGGTCCCCATCACGCTCCGCCAGTCGGACCGTGCCCGGGCACTGCGTCTCTGCGGTCACCTCAAAGATCTGATCCTTGACCGTAAATTCAGCCTGACCGGCAAGGTGGAGGACCTCTGGTGAGTAACTATACCCTCCGCTGTGTCCTCTGCGGCGAGGAGGTGCCGGAGCACTATACTACAGCCTGCCCCCGGGGCCACCCCTCCCTCCTGCGGGCCGATTATGCTGAAAAGCAGTTGAATTTAACCAGGGCTCCCGGCATCTTCCGTTTCAGCAGCTGGCTTCCGATTCACGGCACGCTTCCGATAGATGCGGGCCCGGTCTGTTATCAGAGCGAAGCGCTGGCACGCGAGCTGGACCTTCCCCACCTGTATATCGGTTTCAACGGCTACTGGCCGGAGCGGGGAGGGACAATTTCCACCTGCTCGTTCAAGGAGCTCGAAGCCCTTCCGACCATGGTCCGGGTACAAGAGAACACGACCAAAACCCTTGTCATTGCATCCGCCGGCAATACCGCTCGTGCATTCCTCCAGGTCTCTGCCCTGACCGGGGTGCCCGTCGTGGTCGTGGTACCCGAGAAGGCCATCTCACGGCTCTGGACAACAATACCGGCCGAGAAGGCCTGCGTGATTGCAGTCCGGGGGGACTACACCGATGCCATCCGCTTCAGCCGCGAGGTGTGCTCCCTCCCCGGTTTCATCGACGAAGGCGGGGCGCGGAATGTTGCGCGGCGGGATGGTATGGGAACGGTCATGCTCGATGCAGCCGTCACGATCGGCCGCATGCCGGACTACTACTTCCAGGCTATCGGCAGCGGCACCGGGGGGATTGCTGCGTGGGAAGCTGCGGTCCGCCTCCGGGCTGACGGGCGTTTCGGCGCAGCGCTCCCGTCTCTCCACCTCAGCCAGAACCTCCCGTTCATCCCGATGGTTTCAGCCTGGAATGACCATCGGAGAGATCTGGCAGCGGAGACGGATATGCCGGATGCACAAACAGCCATATCCCGGGTCTATTCGGACGTTCTGACCAACCGCGAACCCCCCTATGCCATACCCGGCGGGGTATTCGATGCCATGGCGGCCACAGATGGCAGGATGTACGCGGTATCCAATGAAAAAGCCCGTGCGGCCGGGACCCTGTTTACGGAACTTGAAGAAATCGACCTCGACCCCGCTGCTGCGGTATGCACAGCCTCGCTCATCCGGGCGTGTGAGAGCGGCACTATCGATAAGAGCAGGACCGTGCTCCTGAATATCACCGGCGGAGGATATGAACGGGTGCGGAAAGATTATGCTCTTGTCCCGGTACGCCCGGCATTCTGTGTCCCGGCCGGCTCTCCGGCAGGGCAGGTGGCAAAAGAACTGGCGGAGATGGTAAACCATGTATGAAGACCTCGTTATCGATATCCTGAAAGAGCACGGTATCAACTGTATCGCGTCGATCCCGTGCGACAAGGCAAAAGACCTCTGTTTCATGCTGCCCGATCGCTTCGATCATGTCTGCCTTACAAGGGAAGAAGACGGGATCGGTGTCTGTGCCGGCCTCGCCCTTGCCGGCCAGCGGCCGGCAATGGTCATCCAGAGTTCGGGGCTGGGCAATTCCCTCAACGCGATCATGTCCCTGACAAAGACCTACGATCTCCCGCTTCCCATCATCGCGAGCTGGCGCGGGGTGCAGGACGAGGTGATACCAGCACAGGTGCCGTTCAATGCCGCGATCCCCAAGATCCTTGACGCGACCGGGATTCCCTACACAATCGTCCATACAAACGAAGAGTTCGGGAAGATCGGCGATGTGATTGAGGACGCATTTGTGCATTCGCGACCCCATGTGGCCCTCGTGCTCCCCAAAGCATGGGAAGGGACAGGGTCCTGCCGTGAGGAGTGCCTGCCCCCGTCCCGCGTACGGCAGGTCGTGGTCTCCTATGAACGGATCATCAGGGAACCGGTGATGACCCGGTTCGATGCCATCCGCGTCATTGCCCGACATCTTAAGGAGCAGGCCGTTGTCTCGAATATCGGGGTGCCCGGCAAGGAACTCTATGCCGCCCGCGACCGGCCCCTGAACTTCTACATGCTCGGCAGTTACACGCAGGCTTCGCCGCTGGGGCTCGGGCTTGCTGCCGGCTCAGAGCGCGATGTCTGGGTGATTGACGGCGACGGGAGTATCCTTGGGACCGGCATCCTGCCCGTTATCGGTGCCCGGCAGCCGGAGAACCTCACGATCTTCTGTCTCGATAATGGTGCGTTCGGCAGCACCGGCAACCAGCTCACCCCGGCATACCGGGACACGGACATCGAGCTGCTCGCCATCGCAGCGGGTTTCCGGTACACCGCAAAAGCCCAGTCGGAAGCGGAACTGGCAGCGGTTATCGGGGAACTCAAAAAGGGCCCGAACTTCGTCCATGTACTCCTGAAACCCGGCAATGCCGCGGTAAAGAATATCCCCCTCACCCCCCACGAGATCCGAGACCGGTTCTCGGCAGCGTTGAAAAATCCCCGGTGAATGGGAGGTTTTAGAGAAAATCTGCATTGGAGAAAACCTTTTTTCACGTACTCTATTACCTCCCTCTTGCGCCACCAGTCCCCCGTTGGGGGACGGGTGCAGTGCGATAGCCCGGGTAAGGTTACCGGTAATACGTTATCATCGCAAAAATCAATAGTGATCCGGGGGAACAGGCACGGTCCCCACCGTCAAAAAATTTTTGGTCTGATGCTAAAAAAACAATGTTAACTCAAAGCTTATTTTTACCGCACAACCTACCCAATCCCCAGCGTTTCCAGCCGCCGGCATGCCTCGACCAGCGTCTCGTCCTTTTTCGAGAAGGTGAACCGGAGTTTCGTCTCTCCCCCCTCGTGGTAAAACGAGCTTCCCGGTACCGCCGCAACCCCGGCCTTTTCCACGAGATAGCGGGCAAACTCTGTATCTTTCATGCCAAACCCGGCAATATCGGTGAAGATGTAGTAGGCACCTTCCGGCAGATTGCAGGCGAACCCGGCTTTCCTGAGCCCGGCAAAGAGGATCTTCCGTTTCCGGTCATATTCCTGCGCAAGCTCATGGTAATAGGATTCCGGCAGCCGGAGCGCTGCCACGCAGGCATGCTGGAGCGGGGCGGGTGCACCTACGGTTAAAAAATCATGGATCTTGCGGAGGCGTTCCGTGATCTCCTTACCTGCAAGTGCGTACCCGACACGCCACCCGGTGACGCTGTAGGTCTTGGAGAAACTCCCGATGGTGATAGTACGGTCGTGCATTCCATCCAGCGACCCGATCGAGACGTGTTTCCTGCCATCATAGAGAATATGCTCATAAATCTCATCCGTAATTGCGATCACGTTGTGGTCGATACAGAGGTCCGCAATGAACGCAAGTTCCTGTTGGGAAAAAACTTTGCCGGTCGGGTTGTTGGGAGTGTTGAGGATGATCGCCCGGGTTTTATTAGTGAACGCGGATTTCCAGGCCTCTTCATCGATGGAGAAATCATCCTTAAGCTGGACATACCGCGGCACCGCACCCGAGATCTGTGCGTCCGGCCCGTAATTCTCGTAGAACGGTTCAGGCACGATCACCTCATCGCCGGGCTGGATGATGGCGAGCATCGATGCCATCATCGCCTCGGTCGAGCCGCAGGTGACCGTGATCCCTGCCTGCGGGTCAAACTCCATCCCGTTGAATTGTTTCACCCGGGCAGCCAGTGCCTCGCGGAGGTCTTGTGCCCCCCACGTGATCGCGTACTGGTTGTAGTCCTCATTGACCGCTTTGCATGCCGCAATCTTCAGTTCAGCCGGGCAGGGAAAATCCGGAAAACCCTGCGCAAGGTTGATCGCGTTATGCTTCAGGGACAGCCGGGTCATCTCCCGGATCACCGATTCCGAGAAATTATCCGCCCGGGACGGATGAGTGGAAAAAAACTGTGCCATGGTATTGTTCCGTGATGACGGAGGGGTACCGGGCGTTGCAGGCTTCATACCCTATACGGTTGGCGCCCGGGAAAATAAGGTATCAGGTTTGCGATAAACAATGCCTGAAACATCTGCACATGCCCGCCCGTTGTGGTCCAATATTGCGATTAGGAGTGTCCCTGGTCCCTGCGATCGGTTTCCCCAAAGAGCCTCTTTCATTTGCTGTTTCCGGGACACGCCGTACATGAAAGTATTTGGTACGGGTAAGGGGTATGGGGTGCAGGGATTTTATGTCCGGCCCTGCACGAGCCGGATGAGATTCTCCCGCCCTTTTTTTACCTTCTGGATGATCCCTTTCCGGTGGAGGTTGTTGAGAGCGGAGCTCACCGTTGATTTGGGCAGATCAAGGGTTTTTACAATCTCCGACTGGTACTGCTCTCCCCCGCCGGCTTCGAGCAGCCGGGTGATCCTCTCTTCAAGGCCGGCCTCATCCGCTGCGGACAGGGGCGCTGCCGGTTCCTCCTGCTCTGCCTGCTCGTCCCGGCCTTCACGTATGTACTGCCCGGCCTCGCGTTTTGTTGCCCGGTATAAAATAAAGCCTGCAAAGACGGCGATGACAATAATCCCGGCGATCAGCGGGATGAGCGGGAATGCAGGTTTTTCGAGTACGACCCGGGGTTCACCGGGACTGAAGGATCGCAAACCATACCAGACAAGATCCTCGCGCTGCTGGTCGGGCGCCGGTTCCACCCGCGAGACGGTCCAGCCATAGGGGAACCGGATGATGAGGGTATTATCTTTTTCAAGGTACATCCCCCCGGAAAAAGCATCGCCGATCACGAGACTGCCGCCGTCAGGTTTGGCAAATCCCGACCAGCTGAACGAATAGATGACGATCCCGTACCTGCCCGTGGGGGAACTCTGGACAAGGGCGTTGCCGGTTACGTTGCTGATGGTCATGGGACGGGAGGCGGCGACCGAGGCCTGGACTGCGGAATGCTGCATCAGGTCCCTTACCTGCGGCAGGTAGACGGTCGGCAGGTCGCGGGTATAGTTATCGAACGCCAGCAGGTCGTCATCGGATGCAAGGAGCGTGCGGTACTCCAGCTGCCAGAGGGCAGAGCCGTCTTCCTGGACCGTGATCGTGTATGTTGTGGTGTATGAAGGGACCGGGGCTGCTACGGTGCCTGCCGGTAAAACGCACACCAGCAGTATTGCCAGTAAAAGAAGGCGCTTTTCGGTTACCGATCTCATGGGGCCACGTGCCTGAGGAATACTATCACATCCGGGTATTAAAAAATGCATAACCCGGTGGATGCCGGGTCATGCTCCGTTTTCCTTCCTGTATCGTATTACTTGTTCGGGGAATTGCCTTTTCCCTTGGTATCCGCATTGCCGCTGTTGCCGTTATTACCACTGTTGCCGGCCTGCTTATCATCGGATTGGTGGCCCTGCTGCTCCCTGGTCACGGTTACGGTCTGGGTCGGCTGGGTTGTGGCTGGTGCGATAGTGTCCGATACCGGTTTCTTGTTCTGGTTCTTTTCCTGTTCAGTCTGCTGTTCCTGTTTGTCTGTCACCGATGGCTGGGTGTGGGTTTCGTTTGGCTGCGTGGTCATGGTCGGTTTCCCGTTACGCTCCATCTCTTTCTGCTCGAGCCCGATTGCCCTGAGTATGGTCTTATTGTTCTTGTCAGTAGTACGGCCGAACTTTACCGCAGTCTTTTCTGCAAACTTCTCCTGCAGCTGGAGGCTGTTGCTGTACGCCCGCTGGAGACCCGTGTTGTTCGGGTGGCTGAACAGGAGGTTTTCCAGTACGAACTGGTGTTTTGCTATCTGTTCCTGTGCATGGAGGAGCCCGGTGGCATTGGACCCGAACGGGGCGATGGTGGACTGGGTGAGGTTCATCTTCTGCCAGTAGAGATCGAGGGCCTGCCGGACTGAATCGGACTGGTTCAGTTCGAGCGCCCGGCGCACTTCTGCAATGCGGAGCCGTGCGTGGCCTACCTGCTTGTCCACCCGTTCGCTCTGGTTTGAGGTGAAGGATTCATCAAGGTCCTCCAGGGTGATCTTTAATCCGTACAGGGGGCTGCCTGCACCGATCGGCCCGTCATAGGGCTGGATGTCATCGGCCAGTACAGTATCTGAAACATTGGTTGCCGATGTGTCATCCTGTGCTGCTGCAATGCCGTTGAGGCAGAGCAGGCCGAGCACGAGAAGACCCGTGAATACTATCTTGCTGGTTTTCATGTTCGTTTTCTCCAAATCCGGCGCTTGCCGTTTGCATCTATGTTGCATGTGCAGGGGCATAAGGGTCGTGAAAATCCGAGAGTTTCCTGTCCGTCCGTGCAGTCATGATTTGTTCCGGGATTGTTCCGGACGGTTTTGTTTTGCAATCGGGGGCTGGTTCTGGGGGAAAAGGATCTGGGTGATTTGGCGGGATTTTTTTGTGTACTGGGGGGTTGTGGGGCGTTCCGCGCTGTGATGGGCAGGGGTCTGTGCCGCAGTTGGTATGGGGGGGTGGGGGGTCCCCCTCTCGAATTTTGGAGAGGGGAGGATCTCCCGGTCGAATAATGCAGAGATGAGTTTGCGAGAATACCTTTATATAGACCTCAGCATAGTAACGATTACTTTGGCAAATCCCGGCACATTACATCAGTTGGTACGGAAAACGGCCGGAGCAAAGGGGTATTAACATGAAACAGAACGGCGGTTTAATGCAACGGGCTATTGTTGTGAGTATCCTGATGGCCCTCATCTGCCTTGGAATTGTTGGGATGGTTGCAGCAGTCGACAATGATATGATGGACAATTGCCGACAACTTGCAGCGGGAAATGGGACTTCCGGGTATTGGCCGGGAATGATGGGTGCCGGGGGTGTACAGATGATGGAGTCTGTCGAGATCAATGCGATGGGGGGTCCCATGCACGATGAGATGCAGGGGCTCGTTACGAAGATGATGGCCGGCAGTCTCAGTGCAACGGACCAGGGCCGCATGATCGATATCATGAACAAGTATCCCGGCGCCTCGAACATGATGATGACCCGGATGATGGGCGGCACCGGGCTGGGCGGGAGTGGCTACCAGGGCATGATGGGAGGGTATGGAACAACCGGTGCGGCCGGCATGATGAACACCGGGTTCATGTCACTCGGAGTGATTCTGGTAGTCCTGTTCTTCGTGGTCTGGCTGATTGCCGGAATACTCCTGATCATCTGGCTCGTAAAACAACTCCAGAAAGATAAAATCGCCCTATAATTTTTACGGGGAGATTTTCTGGCGGAATGGGAGATATGATACGATGAAGCAGGAACATAAAACCACGGGCACTCGCATACATCTGCAATTACATTGCACAAGGAGATAAAACAGCATGAAAAACAATGAGATAATCCGGGAGGGTTGGTTATAATGGGTTGCTGCGGTGGAGACATGAGCGGCATAGGTGCATGGTTCAGGAGGCTTGGCATCTACGGATACATCCTGATTGGATTACTGATAGTAATTGCAGCATACTTTATCATTGAACATAAGGCACATCTTGCAGCATATTCAACGATCATCTTCCTTGTGATTTTCATCGGATTGCACCTTGTCATGTGCGGCATGGGACACGGCAGTCACGGGGGACGGAGTGGGGGAAGCTGCGGAGGATCGCATGGGGAAGAGCAACAAAAGGAATCTGGTAAGGAAGCCGGAACGGGAACCGGAGACGACGAGGACAATAAAAAGAAAGATGGTAGTTGTCACTGATAATGGAGGAGAGGAGAGATAAAATCCCTTATCCGGGCGGATATGATCAAATAGCGGTACTACTGATAATCATTGGACAAGGGAAAAGGGGACGGTGAAATATTGTGACGGTAAAAAATGAACGTGTCCTTACCATAGGGACAATTCTTTTGAGTATCGGCATTTTGCTGGTGAGCGGACTGACCTCTTCGATTATCTGGGGACTGCTGATGATCTGTATCATTGCAGGTGTCTATTTTTTCCTGTTATACCGGTAATCTGCATCAAGAAAAACCGGTCGTGGATCGGTTGCGAACTCGGCAAAGCTGAATGAGACACACGATGCAGTCTGCAGTCCGCCCGTCCCTGATTTTCGCCAATAAAAAATTACGCTTTTTTCTCTTCCTCAAACTTATAACGTTTCAGCAACGCAGCATTCCCGACAACGGTCAGTGATGATAACGCCATTGCCGCTGCTGCAATGATCGGGTTCAGGAGCCCGACTGCTGCGACCGGGATCGCGAGCGTGTTGTAGGCAAGCGCCCAGAATAGATTCTGTTTGATCTTACGCATGGTCGCCTTCGAGAGCTTGATACCCTTTACCACATCGCGGAGGTCGTCCCGAATCAGCACAATCCCGCCGGTCTCTTTTGCCACGTCCGACCCGCTGCCGAGTGCAATCCCGATATCGGACTGGGCAAGCGCTGGTGCATCGTTGATCCCATCCCCGACCATGGCGACCACCTTCTTCTCTGCCTGCAGTTTTTTGATCACATCGGCTTTCTCACCGGGCAGGACATTTGCGATCACTTTTTCGATGCCTACCTGTGCGGCAATGGCATGGGCAGTCCGCTCGTTATCCCCGGTCAGCATGATTGTCTCTACGCCAATGGCCTTGAGTTCCTTCACGGCCTCAACAGCATTCTCCTTTAACGTATCGGCGACCGCGATGATCCCGCTGATGGTACCGTTCACGGCCACAAGCATTGCGGTCTTGCCCTGTACTTCGAGTGCCTGGATCTGCTGCTCGTACTGTGCGACAGAGATGCTGTTTACTTCTATCAGCCTGCGGTTGCCGACAAGAACAGTCTTTCCCCCGACAGTCACTTTGATCCCGTGACCCGGTACCGCTTCGAAGGATTCGGCACTGGTGACTTCGAGGCCGCGCTCCTTTGCTCCCCGCACGATCGCTTCACCAAGCGGGTGTTCTGAGCCCTGCTCGGCAATGGCAGCAAACCGCAGTACTTCGTTGGGGTTCTCCGCGATGATATCGGTGACCGAAGGTTCGCCTTTTGTCAGCGTGCCGGTCTTGTCAAATACCACGGTGGTGAGTTTCTCCGCCCGCTCAAGGTATTCCCCGCCCCGGATCAGGATGCCGGCCTCTGCACCTTTTCCCACGCCGACCATGAGGGCTGTTGGCGTGGCAATCCCGAGCGCACACGGGCAGGAGATGATAAGGACCGCGACGAATGCGAGCAGTCCTGCGGTAAAGTTCCCGAGGATTACCGCCCAGGTAAAGAAGGTAAGAATCGCGACTGCGATCACCACCGGGACAAAATACTCTGCTACCTGGTCCGCGAGCCGCTGGATCGGAGCACTGGATGCCTGTGCCTCCTCCACCATGTGGACGATCTGCATCAGGGTTGTATCGTGCCCGACCTTGGTGGTCCTGAACTTCAGCATCCCCATCTTGTTCATCGTTGCCCCGATCACCGGGTCGCCGGGTTTCTTCTCTATCGGGATGCTTTCGCCGGTGATCATCTTTTCGTCCACTGCGGACTGCCCTTCAATCACCACACCATCGGTCGGTATCTTTTCCCCAGGCCGGACGACGACGATCTCATCCACCATGAGCATCTCGGCCGGAATCTCCTCCTCAACACCTTTCCGGATCACGCGTGCCGTGCCGGGCCGGAGATCCATGAGGGCCCGGACTGCCGCAGACGTGCTCTGCCGCATGTAGTCTTCCATGAATTTCCCCAGCAGGACGAATGCGATAATGACGGCTGCGACTTCGAAGTATACGTCGTTGGTCTTGACCGGGAGCACCGTAGGGAAGAACAGGACAAATACGCTGAAGAGATACGCGGTGGTCGTGCCTATTGCGATGAGGACATCCATGTTCGCCCGGTGGGACTTGAGCGCCGAATACGCTCCCTTGTAAAAGCCCCAGCCACCGATGATCTGGACCGGGGTGGTCAGCAGGAAGAGCCAGTATCCCCACGTGAAGTACGGGAGCTCAGGGATCGGTGCCCAAGTGACGAGCGTGGCCCCAGCGGCGAGAGAAAGCGTTGCCACAACACGGAGCAGGGCAAGCACCGCAACTGCCGACACGGCAACGGCAACCCGGGTCTTCATACTCTTGAGCTCTTTTTCCGGGTCCTCAAAGGCCAGTGCACAACTTTCCATGCAGAAATAATACGTCCTGCCGCCGATCACCCGTTTTATCGAGGTCTCTTCGTCCACTTCCATGCCACAGACCGGGTCTTTTGCCATGGTTCACATCCTGCTGGTTTTTTTCATCGGATCTTTCCCATCGTTTGAGTTCCCTTACAGGAATCGATGATGAGCCATGCAACGTCCATCTACATAATCTGTTGGATATCGGCGAATTTCCGGTCATTTCCCCGCCACGGCCAAACATCAGAGGTACTTCCTGACAGTGTTGCGAGATGGATGAGAGGATCCGTACCGCGTTAAATCCACCGCATTTTGTTGTCCATGCATTTCATTGATGCTACATGATCCGGGAACCAGTCCGTAGTCTATCGAGCTAACCGCACAGTTAGCTGAATGATGCGGCAAACTCGACCGGGGCTTCGATCTCGCGGGTATACGCGACAAGCTCCTGCGGTTCGAGTTTCCGGATCGTCCGGATACCTCCCTGGATCGCCCGCATGTGGCGCACTGCCTCGACCACGTTGCCGGTGCCGGTCTCGCCTTTCGTTCGGATCATGGCCGCTCCTTCATTGATGCGGCGAAGCACCTCGCCAAGGTTCCGGGCACCGCACACGAACAGGACGGTGAATTTTGTCTGCATGCACTGTGCCGGGGAGTATTGCAGAGAAGGGTGAAAGGTGATACTATACTAAAAAGCAAGTATGCAGGTTAAGGGACCCTGAGGTAAAATAAGTCCAATTGGGGCTCCTTTTCTCTTCCCTATATGCCGGTCAATACCGGAAAAACCCGTAAAACCGTCCGTTTCCGGCCCTGGGGGAAATATGCCCGATATTCGACCGGATTGCCGAAAAACGGGAGGAAACGCCCTCATATAATGGCCCCCAAAGGCCCTTAAATCGAGGCTTTTTTCGCCACCTGGTTTAGCCCATTGGACCTTAGAAACCCTGCCGGAATGCGAATATGAGGGTCGTTTTTTCCGGAGAGGTGATGAAAAATTGAATTGGCGAAAACACCCTTCTTTTCGTTCTGACCGTGCTACCTATCCAGCGAAAAAAGGTGCTGCCGGAAGCCCGCTAAATTGCAGGGGTAAAAACCATTTTGTAGGGTTATTTCCCCAAAAACTCCGAATAAAACAGTATTTTTCGTAAGCGTGGACACCAATTCCACTCCGCCAAAAATCGCCTTGCCCGGATTGGCAAATGGAGCATTTTACGGGCGTATTCGGGATGAAGTCTTCTGCGATCCCCAAGGATTTCTTAAAACTCAGCCGAAGCCAAAATCTATAAATATTCACAATTGTTATTATTATGAGGAAGTTCACAATCGTGAACACCCCATGCCAGAGTGGCGGACAGGCTACGCAGCTGACTGCAGATCAGCATAACCCGGTTCGATTCCGGGCTCTGGCTTTTCTTAAGGATGCAAAAATCCTGATGAAAAAAACTCACAGCGAATCTTTGAAAAAATGCCAGCGTGGCGGAGTGGTTACGCAGCTGACTGCAGATCAGCATATCCCGGTTCAATTCCGGGCACTGGCTTGGTGGAAAACCATGAGTATCAGAATCCAGAAAACATTCGAAGCGCTCTTTGCGTTAGAAGAGATCCGGGGGATCTTCCGCGAATCCTTACCAATCGGTCTGGATGCAGAAGAGGACGCGGTGTTCCGGCAGCGGATCGCCGACCTCAAAGCCATTGTTGCGGATCTCGAAGCTGGGACCGGCGCACCTAAGGTGACCAAAATCGCCGGCACCATCGATGTCCGGACCCGCGAAGAGGAATCGATCAATATCCAGCCGATCCAGGCCGCCGGGAGACTGACAACCGAGGCAAGGAAGGCCCTCATCTCGTACGGGGACGGGTACTCCACGTGTGACGCCTGCCGGAAACCGTTCCGGCTCGACAAGATTTCAAAGCCGGGCATTGCCGATTTCCATGACGATCTCGCAAAGTTCGTCAACATGGATCTCGCCCGGGTTGTGCCGGGAGCACGGCGCGGGTTCCAGGCAGTAGCCGGTACGCTGGTCGGAAAAGGCGATACGGTGATCGTATCAGCCCTCGCCCACTACACCGAGTTCCTCGCGGTTGAAAATGCCGGCGGCGTTGTCCGGGAAGTGCCGCTGAATGCACAGAACATCGTGACCGCAGAAGCCACGGCACAGAAGATCGAAGAGGTCAAAGCAGAGACCGGGAAACTTCCGGTGCTCACGATGATCGATCACTTCGATTACCAGTTTGCAAACGAGCACGATATTGCCGCGATTGCAAAAGTCTCCCACCAGTACGATATCCCGCTCCTGTACAACGGGGCCTACACGGTCGGCGTGATGCCGGTCGATGGGAAGAAGATCGGGGCAGACTTTGTCGTCGGCTCCGGACACAAGAGTATGGCCTCGGTCGCGCCGTCCGGAGTACTGGCGATGACTGAGGAATGGGCGCCAAAGGCGCTCCGGACAACCGCGATGGTTGGCGACCTGACGAAAAGGAAGTTCGGGATCAAGGAAGTCGAGATGCTCGGGTGCACGCTGATGGGCGGGACGCTGCTCTCGATGATGGCATCATTTCCCACGGTCAAAGCCCGGACCCTGAAGTGGAACGAGGAAGTGAAGCGATCGAATTTCTTCATCGACCGCATCCTGAAGATCGGCGGCAGCAGGGTGCTCTCGGAATACCCGCGCAAACACACGTTGACGAAGGTCGACACCACCGGCAGCTTCGATACCGTTGCACAGACTCACAAGCGTCGCGGGTTCTACCTTAGCGATGAACTCTCGTCCCGGGGAATTGTTGGCGAGTTTGCCGGCGCAACCCGGACCTGGAAGCTGAACACCTACGGCCTTTCCGATAAGAAGGTACGTTACCTCGCCGATGCTTTCTTCGAAGTTGCAGAAAAATACGGCCTGCCCGTATCATAAGAAGATCGTGCGTGCATCCTGATTGAAAAGAGACAAAAAACGGCTCCGGCAAAGACCTGAATGTTACCATCCCTCTCCCTCAAAGGAGAGAAAAATTTCCATGATAACCATCCCCTGAAATAAATCCATAAAGAGGAACCCCCCATGACAGAAAAGAAATTCCGCCTTGGAACAACCGCCCTCCATGCAGGGCAGGTGCCCGATCCGACAACCGGATCCCGGGTTGTACCGCTCTACCAGACCACATCGTACGTGTTTAAGAACACCGAGCACGCAGCAAATCTCTTCGGCTTGAGAGAGATCGGGAACATCTACACCCGGCTCATGAACCCGACTACCGATGTCTTCGAGAAGCGGATCGCCGCAATCGAAGGCGGGACCGGTGCATTAGCCACCGCATCGGGAGCCGCTGCCATCACGTACGCGATCCTGAACATCACCCTTCCCGGAGACGAAATTGTCTCGGCCGACAACCTGTACGGCGGCACGTACGAGTTCTTCCACTATACCCTCCCGAAGTTCGGGCGGCATGTCATCTTCGTGGACTCCTCAAAACCCGAAGAGTTCAGGAAAGCGATCACCGGTAAGACCAAGGCAATCTATGCAGAGACCGTAGGCAACCCGAAACTGGATGTCCCGGATTTCGAGAAGATTGCCAGGATAGCCCATGAAGCCGGCATTCCGTTCATCGTTGACAACACTACCGGTGTTGGCCTCGTCCGCCCCATCGACTACGGTGCGGATATCGTTGTCCACTCGGCAACCAAGTATATCGGCGGCCACGGGAACTCGCTCGGAGGTGTTATTGTCGACTCCGGAAAGTTTGCCTGGAATAATGGCAAATTTCCCGAGTTCACTGAGCCTGACCCGAGCTATCACGGCCTGAAATACTGGGAGGCATTCGGGAATTTCCCGGGCCTTGGCAATGTCGCGTTTGTCTTTAAAATCCGTGTCTCACTCATGAGAGACACCGGAGCCGTGCTCAGCCCATTCAATGCCTGGCTCTTCCTGATCGGTCTTGAAACGCTTCACCTGCGGGTTCCCCGTCACTCGGAAAATGCGCTTGCCGTAGCCCGGTTCCTGAAAGTGCACCCGAAAGTGGCATGGGTGAACTACCCGGGACTCCCCGATAATCCCAGCCATGAGCTCACGAAGAAATATCTCACCGGCGGATACGGCCCCCTTGTCGGTGTCGGCATAAAAGGGGGAGAGACGGCGTCGAGAAAGTTCATCGACAGCCTCAGGCTCTTTTCCAACCTCGCCAACATAGGGGACTCGAAAAGCCTCGTGATCCACCCGGCGTCCACAACCCACCAGCAGCTGACGGTTGAGGAGCAGAAAAAGACCGGGGTAACTCCCGATGCAGTCCGGCTCTCAATAGGTACCGAAGATATTGAGGATATCATCGCGGATCTGGAACAGGCTCTTGCCGGGGTATAATGAATCCTGTTGCTGTCAGATCCTTTGAAAATATCCAAGACATCCTTGCGGAGCTTTCCGCATTACGGGATGGTGCGTGGAGATGATCAAAGGGTCTGTAGGTACGGTAACAACACACCATTATCACCATTCCTCCCCGCTCATACTGGAGAGCGGGGATATTCTTCCGTCCCTTACCATTGTGTACGAGACGTACGGCAAACTGAACCGTGAGCACAACAATGCCATACTGATCTGTCATGCCCTGTCGGGCGATGCCCATATTGCAGGACTCCATGAGGGCGAAGATAAACCGGGTTGGTGGGATGCCATTGTCGGGCCGGGCAAGGCCTTTGACACCGACCGGTATTTCATCATCTGCTCGAACGTGATCGGCGGGTGCAAGGGATCGACCGGGCCATCATCGATTAATCCGCAAACGGGAAAGCCGTACGGGGCAAAATTTCCCGTCATCACCATCAGTGACATGGTCAATGCCCAGAAACTGCTCATCGACCATCTCAAAATCCCGCAGCTCTACGCGGTTGCCGGTGGATCGATGGGCGGTATGCAGGCTCTCCAGTGGACGGTCAGTTACCCAGACATGATGAAAAAGGCGATCATTATCGCAGCGACAGGCTACTCCACCCCACAACAGATTGCCTTCAATGAAGTAGGAAGGAAAGCGATCATCTCGGATCCGGAATGGAATGGCGGGAATTATTACGATACGAGATCGTATGATGCGCCGGGCCCGGTCAAGGGGCTCGCCCTTGCGCGGATGGTCGGCCACATCACCTATCTCTCTGACGAATCGATGCATGCAAAGTTCGGGCGCTCGCTCCAGTCCAAAGACCGGATCGGGTTTGACTTCTCCACCGATTTTGCCGTTGAGAGTTATCTCCATCACCAGGGAGACACGTTCACCCAGCGGTTCGATGCGAACTCGTATCTCTACATCACCAAAGCGATCGATTACTTCGACCTGACAAAAGACGGCTCGCTCGTAAAAGGGCTGGCGGAAGCAAAGGCGGGATTCCTCGTGATCTCGGTATCTTCCGACTGGCTCTATCCCCCCTACCAGTCGCAGGAGATCGTCTCGGCCCTGACCGCCAATGAACGGGAGGTCCGGTACAGCGAGATCCGGTCCAACTATGGTCACGACGGATTTTTACTGGAATCCGGCCAGGTCAATTACCTGATCTCGCAATTCCTTTCAAGGACCATTGTCGGCGATGTGATGTTCCGCAATGTCCCGACGATTGAGGAAGGGGCGACAACGGCAGTCACCGCACGACGGATGATCAACCTTGAGGTCAATCACCTGCCGGTATTATCGGGTGACGGCCATCTCGTCGGCATCGTCACATCGTGGGATATCGCAAAAGCCGTTGCGAAAAATTTCCTCTGGCTCGATGAGATCATGTCAAAGGACGTGCATACTACCACGCCGGATGAACCGATCGAATCTGCTGCAAAGAAAATGGAGGAGCACTCTATTTCAGCCCTGCCGGTGGTGGATGCCGACCAGCACCTCATCGGCCTTATCACGAGCGATGCGATCAGCACCCTTGTCGGGAGAGGAAACCCGTGAGGATCCTCTCCATCCATGCCACCTCCATGTGGTACCATGCCACGCAGAAGACGAAGATGGCAGAATCCGTCACCTCCCGTGAGGACCGGATGGAGGAATGCGTTGTCCTCTTCTGCTGCATAGAGAAACTGGACGAAAAAAATCCCGGAAATGTGATCGCGAGTGCGGTAAAGAATGTCCGGAAGCGGCTTTCGATACTCGGCGTGAACCGGGTCCTGATCTACCCGTATGCCCACCTGACAAGCACGCTCGGCTCCCCGCAGGTGGCCCTTGCGATCCTTACCGGACTCGAAGACGCACTTTATGCAGAATCGGTCGAAGTGAAGCGGGCACCGTTCGGCTGGTATAAGGAATTTGAGATCCGGGGCAAGGGCCACCCGCTCGCGGATCTCTCGATGACGATCTGCCCGTACGAGGGTACAGAATGCGACTTCACCTGCCCGTACTGCCATCACCCGTTCAAGGAAGCGGATGCCGTGCATGTCTGCCCGCAGTCCGCTGAATGCACGGGCACCTGTTCCGGAACCGGAGTGAAAAAATGACTGAACCTGTTACAATACCCAACAAAGCGCTGCTCCTGCTCGGCTGTCCGGAAGCGCCGGCGCAACAGGCGATCGCCCTGTATATAGCCCACCAGCTTCGCACGCACGGATCGGATCTCCTCATCACCGGCAATCCTTCGGTGCTGAACCTGCTCAGGGTCTCCGACCCGGAGAAGCACTATATCGGGCCGATGATGGTGCTCGAGAAGTGTATCGAAGAGATCGTTGAGAAGCACCGGGCCGCGGATCTCTGCGTGGTCTGTGCGCACAACGACGCAGCGATTGCATACGCGGCAACGATGCGCCACCTCCTGCCACAGAGCCGGCTTGTGGTGATCATCTTTGGCAAGGATCCCGGACCGCTCGCGGCATCGATAGAGTTCCCGTGCGAGAAGATCGTGGAAAAGGCAGTGCACAACCCGGTGCAGCTGAAGGCAAAGGTCAACGAGGTGTTCGGATGGGCTGTATCGAGAACCTGAAGTACGAGATGCTCCTCCCGCTCGGGGCTTCATTCAAGGAATGCAGGGAATATGTTGAGAAGAATTTCTCCGAAGTCTGGTATGTCGATCCCGGCTACAAGCTTTTCGATGAGTACATTATCGGCCTCCCGCCGATCGCGCTCGGGCTTGACGGGGGAAAAATTGTCTTTCCCTATACCAAACCCTGCCACGGGACCTATCTCCTGCGGATCGAAGATACCGATGAAGCAGATCGCGTCCGCAAAACCGCGAGAAAGAAAAAATAACCGGTGAACCAGTTTCATGAAAAAACAATGGCTTGTGCGCTATTCTGAACTATTTTTAAAATCCGATCCGGTTCGCCGGCAGTGGGAGAATGTGCTCATCGCAAATATCCGCGAAGTGATGCCGGGCATCCATGTACGGAACGAGCGGGGACGCATCTGGCTGGATGGCGATGTGAAACCCGAGTTGCTGAAAAAGATCTTCGGGATCGTATCGTTTTCCGAAGTGGAACACATAAAACTTGACGAGATCGAGTCCAGTCTACCGGATTACTGTCGCCGGCATGGGATAGGCACGGCAAAGACGTTTGCCATCAAGATGAAGCGGGTAGGCACCCATACCTTCAGCTCCAACGACAAGGCGATCGAGTACGGCTACCTGCTCCGGAATGAATTCCCGCACCTGAAAGTGAACCTTGCCAATCCGGATAAAGAGATCCATATCGAGATCCGGGCAAACGAGGCCTATCTGTACGATAATGTAACAAAAGCCGTAGGGGGACTCCCGCTCGGGGTCGAAGGCACCCTTGTCGCTCTCGTGTCCGGGGGAATCGACTCGCCCGTTGCCGCGTGGATGATGATGAAGCGGGGGTGCCGGATCATCCCGCTCTTTGTTGCACTCGACTCGTTCCTCGATGAGACCACGATCGCCCGTGCCCGGCGCGTTGTCGAACAGCTGGCCCAGTACCAGCCCGGCATCGAACTGACCGTGATTGCCGATTCGTATCTTGCAAATGCAAAAACAGAGCTCATCAGCAGGCATCTCGAGAAGTACACCTGTATCTTCTGCAAGCGCCGTATGTACCGGGTTGCAACTGCTTATGCAAACCGGGTGGGGGCAAAAGGGATCGTGACCGGTGAATCCATCGGCCAGGTGGCAAGCCAGACGCTTGATAACCTTGTCGTGCTCACCGATGCAGCTGAGATCCCGATCTACCGCCCGCTCATCGGCTTTGACAAGGAAGATGTGATCCAGCTCGCCCGGCAGATCGGGACATTTACGGAGTCAACATCAGCGGCATCGGGTTGCAAAGCTGTACCAAAAGGGCCGTCTACAAAAGCAAAACTTGAGACCATACGGGAGATTGAAAGTAACCTGGAAGCCACCGGCATACCCATTCCGGTCTGATAATTTGCCGGTATATTCACTTTTAACGAGAAGCAAATACATTTTTTTGCCCTGTAGAAATGGGAATGGACAGACGTTCGCACCCGAAGCATGAAAATCGTTTTTATAATTCTCCCCGCCTCAGGGCCTCTCTTTAGGCACGGAGGGGCAATGAGGTTTTAGTATTTTTAGTCACTTAATCGCCGCGGGGGCGCCCCGTCGGGGGCGGCGATGTTCATCGCGACAGGGGGTATGGGGGTTTCAACCCCCATCTTATTAATGAGTACGATTTTCAGGATAAATCATCTAAAGACCCTGACGCTCTCGGCAGCTTCGCTCCCATTGCGATGACGACGTATTACCGGTAATCTTACCCGGACTATCGCACTGCGCCCGTCCCCCAACGGGGGACTGGTGGCGCAAGAGGGGGGCAATATATTACGTCAAAAAAAGTTTTCTACAATGCAATTTTTTTTAAAGAAATTCCGGTCCACAGGACCGGGAATATTCCGGACAGAACCTTAAGAACAAGATTCCTGTTACGGGAATCCAAAAAATTATGCCTCAATTGCCGCACTATCGTAAACCCTTGTCATGTAACGTGCCTGGAAGACCGTAAACAGGGGGGCGAAGATGAGGATAATGAGGATTCCTGCTAAAATTAGTCCGAGTAGGGCAATGTTGCTGCCACCCAGCATGAACATGCTGATCCCGCCGATAAGGATGAGACCGAAGATAATGATACAGATCGGGATGGCAACGACAAGGGAGACAAGGATCAGGGCGATGATATAGTTGATCCACCCGATCTTTTTGATGGTTTCAAGGATTGCACTGAAGTTGAAAGCTTCGGAAAAACTTCCTGTGCGTGCAAATCGTATTGCTGCCACCGGCATGATGATCGCGATGACGATCTCGATGGCATACATAACGAGTATGAGTCCCAGGTTGGGAGACCAGTTCTCCATCGCGGCTGTGCTCAGGTTCCCCTGCACCACCGTAAGCAGCATGCCCCCGTAGATGAATGCCCAGAGGATCATCATGGGAATCGCATAGATAATCCCGACAATCATCAGCTTGATGCCGTCAACAAACAGGGTGCCCCACTGGTCCACTTCCGGTGCCGGGGATGCCCCCCGGTAGATCCGCATGATGTACCCGTTCATCGGGATGCCAAGGCAGATGATCGCCACAAACAGTTTTATCCAGCGGTTCACATTCGAAAAGATGCCCTTTTTTGTATAGTGAAGCGCATCGTCCAGTAAATTGCCATATTCCATGATGTAACCTTCGTATCTGTTTGTGGGAGGGGAGGGATAAGGGTAGCGTCATTCCACAATCCTTCAGTATACGGGTTCCCGGCCCCGATGCCACTTATCCACCTATTTTTTGCACGGTCACTATCTTTAAATAATTCCCGTCACATGGTCTAGATGTACACAAACCCCCTATACGGGGATTATGAGGTGAAATCTTATGGCAGCAGATATGAAAATTGCAATAAACTACGCAGAGGCATCCGAGACGCTTAAGAAGTATCTCAAGCTCAGCGGTTCACCGGTTGCATTCCGGTTTGCAACCAAAAAGGAAGAGATCCCGGCAGGCATGGAAGCATTTGACAAAACGATCCGTCACTGCTCAATGATCGGCCTTGCACGAAAAGAAGGGCGGATCTTCTACTCGACTTCTGAAAAACACGAATGCAATGGCGGTGCATGGGCACTGGGTCTCCGGGAGATCACCGAGAGCCTGAAGAATGGTGATTTCTATTATAAGCTCGGAAAATTCGAGAGCTCTGCGTCCTGCAAGCGGACCATTGACCGGGTTGCACACCTGCATACCGGGGATACGTACGCCACGATGTATGCCCCGCTCGAAAAGACCCCGTTCGATCCCCAGGTCGTAGTGATTGTTGCGAGTCCCTGGGCAATGCTGAAACTTGCGCAGAGCACGATGTTCCGGCTGGGGGGACGGATCCAGTCGGAATTTGCCGGTATCCAGTCGGTCTGTTCCGATGCATGTGCGCAGACCTATCTCACCGGCCACGTGAACTTCTCGCTGGGCTGTGACGGATCCCGTAAGTTCTCCGGCATTGAAGATGGCGAACTGGTCATCGGCATACCGGCCGAGCTGCTTCCGGAGATCACTGAAGCATTAAAAATCGTAGCTGCGGCACCGGGTTCGAAACCCGGTACGAAGTAAGAAACGGCCTAATCCCTCTTTTTTATCGCGACACGCCGGTATCCGCAGACGGCTCCTTGTCCGTATCAGGCACCGGTAAAGGTGTTTCCGGGAAAATATCACTCCATTCCCAGTGTAAGTGCACACGGTGGAAAGATCCATGAGGATCGATTCTGTTCATAAAAACCAGATGATTCCGATCGCCACAAGCATAGGGGTACATGAAAATGGGAAAGCCATTTTCATAGTAAAAAAGATCAAAGAATTTTTGCACCGGCAGTCGGGCCGGGTTTGCATTCGAAAACTTCGGTTATCTTCACGATGACAAGTGACCGGGCAGGCAGTGCCGGGTTCTTGATGTTGAGCTTTGCCTTCATCTGATCATATTCCGGGCCGCTCGTCTTAATCGCAGCCACCCCCTTGCACTGGAAGCATCCTTTGATCTCCGGCCCCCATACAAAGAAGGCGATCTTGGGATTCATCCGGATATTAGAGAGCGTCTTGTTCATGAAATTGTCCACGAACCAGACGGTATCGTCACTTACGAGCTCGGCTATTCCCAGCGGGATCACATTGGGTGTGCCGTCTTTGGTTGCCGTTGCAACCGGGAAGACCTTCATCTTTGCAAACGCGTCCTTCATCTCTGCGGTTAATTTTACCATAGTACCATCTCTATCTTTTTCCTCATGGTTTCATTGCGTATAAATATATTGCATAATCAGAATCCAAAAAAAGGGTTTCAAGATAGAAATTTGAAAATAATACACACTTAATCATCAAAAAAAATTCAAAATTACGTAAAAATTAGAGAGATATCCGTCGTATCGCTGGATATATATGGTGTAAATTTAAATACTATTGCAGATGTATATAAAAAAATTTACTATCTTTTTATATTTTGTCTTTTAGGGTACCTGGTGGCAAATATTGATCTCCGTTCTTTATGTTGATGATGAACCGGCTCTTCTTGACATAGGAAAGACCTTTCTCGAACAGAGTGGCTCGATCACGGTTGAGATCTGCCATACTGCCGCTGATGCGAGGGAACAATTGGCGAAACACCACTATGATGCGATCGTTTCTGATTACCAGATGCCGGTAACAAATGGCATCGAGTTTCTCAAATACATCCGTACAAGGTATAGCGATCTCCCGTTTATTCTTTTCACCGGCAGGGGACGCGAGGAAGTGGTGATCGAGGCGCTCAACCTTGGCGCTGATTTTTATCTCCAGAAAGGGGGTAATCCGGTACCGCAGTTTGCCGAGCTGGAACACAAGATCAAGCAGGCGGTTCACCAGAAACAGTCAGAGCGGCGGATCAATGAATCTGAAGAGCAGTACCGCACCCTTTTTGAAGGAGCAAGCGATGCTATCTTCATGATGGAACAGGGCGTGTATATTGATTGTAATACAAAGGCACTGGAGTATTTTGGCTGTTCCCGTGAACAGTTGATCGGCTCCCACCCCTGTGATCTTTCTCCGGCTACCCAGCCCGATGGCATCTCATCTATAGAAAAAAGCCGTGAACTTATGCAGGTAGTGATCGGGGGAACACCCCGGTTATTTGACTGGCGCCACCGACGGCTCGATGGGAGGGAATTCGATGTCGAAATCAGTCTCTCCCGCCTGGACGTAAAGGGCCGGAATCTCCTCCTCGCGATAATGCGGGATGTCCATGAGCGCAAACAGGTAGAGTGCGCACTGCGTGAATCTGCCCAGCTTATGACAAATATCATCAGTTTTCTGCCCGATGCCACATTTGCAATAAATACTGATGGCAGGGTGATTGCCTGGAACCAGGCAATGGAGAAGATGACCGGCATTTCAGCAGGTGCAATGATCGGCAAGGGGGATTATGAATACTCACTCCCGATCTACGGTGAACGCCGCCCCATATTAATCGATCTGATCCTTTCCCGGGATGAGACGATATTCTCCCGCTACACCACGATCGATGCAGACGGTACTAACCTTATCTCGGAGGTTTTTGCACCAGGACTCAATTCCGGAAGAGGTGCACATCTCTGGTTTACTGCATCTCCACTCATCGACACCCAGGGGAATGTTATCGGGGCGATTGAATCTATCCGGGATATAACGGCAAGAAAAAACCGCCAGAACGAGCTTCAGGCATCCTATGAACAGATCGCAGCAATGGAAGAGGAGCTGCGCAACAATTTTGAGGAACTTGCAGCACGGGAGCGGCTGGTGGCCGAAAGTGATGCCAATTACCGGGCTCTCTTCTCTGCCATGGTTGAAGGACATGCGGTCAACGAGCTGGTGTATGACGGAAACGGTATGCCGGTGGAATACCGGATCCTGCAGGTGAATCCTGCGTTTGAGAAGATCTTCGCAATTCCCACCAATACTGCAATTGGCAGGACAAGCCGGGAGATTTTTGAGAGGGATGAGCCCGGGGCCTTTGCTTTGTATGCCGAAGTTGCCTGCACCGGGATTCCACGCCACTTCGAGATCTGGTATCCCCTGATGAAAAAACATTTCTCGATCTCGGTGTATTCTCCCAAAAGAGGAACATTTGCCACGGTATTTGAAGATATCACCGACCGCAGGCAGAAAGAAGACGAACTGCGGGCAGCCTACGAGCAGATTTCGGCAGTTGAAGAGGAGCTGCGCAATAATTTTGAGGAACTGACGTCACGGGAACAGGAACTGCGTGAATCTGCCCAGCGTATGACAAACATCATCAGTTTCCTGCCGGATGCCACGTTTGTAATTAATAGTGACGGAAGGGTGATCGCCTGGAACCGGGCTATGGAGACACTGACCGGCATTTCAGCCGATGCAATGGTCGGCAAGGGTGATTATGAGTACTCAATCCCGATTTACGGTAAACGCCGCCCGATACTGATCGATCTGATCCTTTCCAAGGATGAATCGATAGCCTCTCATTACACGACGATTGAAAAAGAGGGAACGACTCTTTTTTCTGAGGTTTTTGTACCCGGACTCTATTCAGGAAAAGGCGCTCATATCTGGTTTACCGCATCCCCCCTTGTTGATACCCGGGGAAAGGTAATCGGTGCAATCGAATCAATCCGGGATATCACCGCACATAAAAACCGGATGATCGATCTTCAGGCATCCTATGAACAGATCGCAGCAATGGAAGAGGAGCTGCGCAACAATTTTGAGGAACTGGCATCGCGGGAGCGGCTGGTGGCCGAGAGTGATGCCAATTACCGGGCTCTCTTCTCTGCCATGGTTGAAGGACATGCCGTTAACGAGCTGGTGTATGACGGAAACGGCATGCCGGTGGAATACCGGATCCGGCAGGTGAATCCCGCGTTTGAGAAGATCTTTAACATCCCCCGCGATACGGCAACAGGCAAAATGAGCAGGGAAGTGTTTGGGGGTGATGAACCCCGGGCGCTTGCCCTTTTTGCCGAAGTCGCCCGCACCGGAACCCCACGCCACTTCGAGATCTGGTATCCCCGGATGAAAAAACATCTTGCCATCTCGGTGTATTCTCCCAAAAAAGGAACATTTGGCACGGTATTTGAAGATATCACCGAACGTCGACAGAAAGAAAACGAACTGCGGACAGCCTACGAGCAGATTACCGCGATCGAAGAGGAGCTGCGCAGCAATCTTGAAGATCTGGCAGCACGGGAGAAAGCACTGCAAACGAGCGAGGAGGGTTACCGGCAGATCGTGGAGACAGCAAACGAAGGCATCTGGTCAATGGATCACGGGCTGAGAGCGACCTTTGTCAACTCCCGTCTTGCTGATATGCTCGGGTATTCCCCGGACGAAATTCTCGGAAGACCCGTTGAGGATTTCATGCATCCCGAAGAGATGCCGGATCATGCTGAAAAGAAACGGCTCCGTCGTGCCGGCAATCGTTCGGTATATGAGCGGAAGTTCTGTAAAAAGGACGGAACGACTCTCTGGTGCCAGGTCTCGGCAACCCCTCTTCTTGATGCCAGGGGCATGTTCCAGGGCTCGTTTGCCATGCTCACCGATATCACGGCACGGAAAATTGCCCGGCAGGAACTCGAGCTGAAGAACCAGGAGCTGAATACGGCTAACGAACAGATGGCTGCTGCGTTTGAAGAGCTGAAGTCAACCGAGGAATTGCTGGTGGCCCGAAACCGTGAACTCGAGGAGCAGCAGGAATCGATACGCAGAGCTAAAAAAGCGTTAAAGATCGCAAACCGGAAACTCAACCTGCTGTCAGGACTTACCCGCCACGACGTGGTAAACCAGCTGACGGCGTTGAGCGGGTACGTGGAGTTATCGTCACGATTTGTGCAGGATCCAAAATTCCAGCTGATGATCGAAAAAGAACGGAAGGTGATCGATATGATCAACCAGCAGATCCTGTTCACCAAAGAGTATGAGGATATGGGGGTGAACGCACCGGTTTGGCAGGACCTCGGCAAAACGGTAATGAACGCTGCAACAGGACTGGATCTCTCAGGTGTTTGTCTGAAGGTGGAATCAGACAATCTGGAGATCTTTGCCGATCCTCTGCTCGGGAGGGGGTTCTATAACTTAATGGACAACACCCTTCGCTATGGCAGAACCGTATCGGAAATCACGGTCTGTTGTGAGAGAAAGGATGGCGGACTCATCATCACTTATATCGATAATGGGGTTGGAATTGATGCGGAAGCCCGTCCACACCTGTTTGAACGAGGGTTTGGGAAACATACCGGTCTTGGTCTCTTTTTTACCCGGGAAGTGCTCAGTATTACCGGGCTATCCATAGCGGAAACAGGTACACCCGGCAAAGGCGTCCGGTTCGAGATTAACGTGCCGGAAGGGGATTACCGTTTCACGGATACCCAAGCCTCGTCCTGATAATTTTTGTTTTCTACAATATTCATCAGAACTTTTGCCCTGCAACACTATCTGAACGTTGTGAAAACATTTATCAAAACGGGGGTTGCATGGGGCAGAAATGACTATCCGGCAACAAGGAAACCCCTCGTTCGCATTATTCCAGCGTGCGCCGGTACGTGGCGATACCCAGTATCATCGCTGCAACCGAGAAGATACACAGGGCAATGAGATCCGTTCCGATTACGTCGATCCCCTGACCCCGCAGGATGAGGCTCCGGAGTGCATGCACTGCATAATATTCCGGGTTGATGATCGTGATCCAGCGCAACCAGTCCGGCATACCGATGACCGGGTAAAATGCACCGCTGGTCATGAAGAGGATCAGGTTGAAAAATGCCGACATGGAGGCATACTCCTGCTGGTTGGAGAACCGGGATGCCATCGAGACCATGAAGCTGGTGATCCCGATACTGGTGATGAACAACACCAGCAGGACCATAAAAAAATTTTCCGGGGTCTGGATTATGATCCCGGTGATCAGGAGATCGACGATAAAGATGACGAATCCTGAGAGAAATGCCCTTACCGTGCCGCTTGCGATCATGCCCATGATGATGCTCGAACGCTTCACGGGGGTTACAAAATACCCCTCGATAATGCCCATCTCACGATCCTTGATTAGGGCGATGCCACCGCCCATCATCGTGGTCATGAAGATCGCCATCACAATGACGCCGACACCAAAGAACTGGATGTATTTGATATCGCCATAAATTTTGTTTATTTCGACCTGATTATGGGACCCTGATTGTACGAGCGCTGCATTCACGCCGGATATGATCACGGCTGGGGTCACCGAATCGGAACTGTCCACGTAGAGCCGTATCGGGCGATCGATAAAGTGCGGAGAGGGTAAGATCAGGACCCCGCTCACTACCCCGCCCTGCAATGCCCGTTTGGCTTTCAGTTCATCGGTGTATACTGCGACATCGAAGGTGGGGGGATTGTCCTTCTGCGCCGTATGTTTCAGATCATTGACAAACGCGGTGAACAGGGGGGGTTCATGAACGTAGGGCTCCTCCTGCACGACGGCGATCGATATGTGGCTGATCGACCCTCCCATCGCGTTGCCGAAGATCACGAGATACATGATCGGCATTAACAGGGTAAAGATGATCACGAACGGGTTGCCAAGAAATTTCTTGAAATCCCGCTTGAAAATCGCAACGGCACCTTTGATCATGAAGGCCTCCTTCTGTCAGGAGCCGGCACACCGCCCCCACCCTGTGCGCCATCGCTTCCCCCGCCGTCGCTCAGGTTTTTACCGGTCAGGTAGATGAAGACGTCTTCAAGGGAAGGGGACCGGATAGAGATTGCGGTTATGGTTACTGCATAGCGATCAAAGATCGCAAGAATGGCCGGCAGGATGGTGTTTCCGTTTTTTGCGGTGATATGGAGCCTCTGCTCTTTTACGTCAGCAGAAATGACAAGATCATGTGCTCTGATTGCAGAAATGATCCGGTCATCCAGCCGATCAAACCCAATTTCGATAAGATCGCCGGCAGGAAGCAGCAGGCGCAGGTTATCCATGGTATCTAACGATATGAGCCGGCCCCGGTCCACAAACGCAATCCTGCCACAGAGTTTCTCTGCCTCGTCCATGTAATGTGTGGTTAAGATGATGGTGGTGTTCTCTGCGTTCAGGTGTTCGATCTGCTGCCAGACCTCGCGCCGGGACTCAGGATCAAGACCGATGGTCGGTTCGTCAAGAAACAGGATCAGGGGGCGGTGGATGAACGCCCGCACGATCTCAAGCTTCCTCTTCATCCCGCCCGAGAAAGTCTGCACTTTCATGTGGGCCCGGTCAGTAAGCCCGACCATGGCCAGAAGTTCCCAGATGCGATCCGGCAGGATGCGGTCATCGACATCCTCTAACTTTCCATAGAACTCTAAATTGTCGTACGCGGTGAGCTCATTATCCAGCGTGCTGTTCTGGGGACAGACCCCGATGATGCCCCGGATCTTTTCTGGATCTCTGGTGATCTCATACACATCAACAAATGCTGTACCCGAGGTGGGTTTGAGCAGGGTGGTGAGGATGCGTATCAGGGTGCTTTTTCCGGCACCGTTGGGCCCGAGCAGGCCGAAGATCTCGCCGCGTTTGACATCAAAAGTGACATCATCCACGGCTGTTACCGTTCGCTGTTTATCCTGGAACGTTTTGGTGAGATGTTCGATCCGGATAACGCACTGTTCAGAAGAACAATAGCCCCGGCTTTTAAGATGCTGCAGTGCATCTTCCTGTTCATCGGAATTCGCAGCGGGGGGGCTCATACGTATATTAAAAATTACGTGGGATCTGGTAGTACTTAAGGTGTGGGGAATGTTACAAAACTGTCTTGTCCGGCATGTGTCTGGTTAATTTATCGAAAGAATTGTTCTGAAAAACTATTGTTCTTTGCAAATCTGGGAAAATATTTAGGGTTCATGATGGGGGCTGATGCCCCCATACCCCCGCTTACGATAGACACCGCCGCCCCCGACGGGGCGCCCCCGCGGCGGTTCAGGGTCCGGTCAGTCTCATTCAATTTACATAAAGACGTTTTGAAAAGCAACCGACCAGATAGTGCAACATCCTTCAAGAGGTTGATGCATTCCTGAAAATGAAGGGGGTCAAGGGGATGCTCCCCTTGGGCTGCCTCCCCCACGGGGGGAGAGAGGGGGTCACCCTCATAGTTTCATAGAGCATGAATAAATTGACAGGAGAACTGTTTCTTAAGAGTCGGAAAATAATTGAATGCAAAACAGTCCAGTATACTATCCCTAAAAAGGCATTAAACGATCCCCCTCCCCAATCGCTTCTCTTATCTCCCTTCCCGCGCAATCAGTGTGTATGATGCACGAGCCGCCGGTAAAAAAGGTCCTTTTCTGGTGTGATCAGTGCAACGTGCCGCTGGTGGCAAAGAGCTGTGCATGCGGGGCCGAGGGCCGGAAGATCGAACTTCTCCAGCCCTACGATGTCCGCCCTGCCCTTGCCGCTGACATGGCACTGGTCAAAAAACTCGTGCAGGAGCGGTTTGGCAATGTCCCGCTCGCAAAAATTCTCCTCTTTAACAAGACCGGAGGCGTTGACCGGGCGGATCTCGTGATCATGCACGGAGAGCGGCTCGGCTGGCTCACCTTCGATCCTGTGTCACGGAAATTCAGCCTGGACCTTTCGCCCGAAGCACTCCCGTTCATCCTCCCTTATGCCACGCAGGGTATTGTGGATCTCGACACCCACACGAATGTCCGGCAGGAGCAGGGGCGGGTTGGCGGCAAACGGATCGCCCTCAAAATTCCCGTTCCAGACGGAACCGTTATTGTCAAGTACAAAAACCGGTTCGGCACCGGCATGGTAAAGGAAGGGTCCATCAAGGTCAAGGAGCTCATCAGCGTTACGCCCCGCACCCCGAAAAATCCCGGCTGGGATGTGGCAATCGAGAAGAACAAGTTCCACTTAAAAAACCTTGAGCGCCACGCGATCCGTGCCATCAAGCAGCACATTTCGGATCGCCCGACCGCAAATGTATCGTTCTCCGGGGGAAAGGACAGCACTGCAGTACTCCATATCGCCCGGAAAGCCGGGGTGACTAAGGCATTCTTTATCGATACCGGTCTTGAATTTCCCGAGACGATCGCATTTGTCGAATCGCAGGGAGTAGATATTATCCGGAAAGCCGGCGATTTCTGGCAGGCAGCAGAAAAAGCAGGGCCGCCGGGCAAGGACAACCGCTGGTGCTGCAAACTCCAGAAACTCCACCCGCTCAAACTCTATCTCGCGGATGTCGGCCCCTGCGTCACGGTGCAGGGCAACCGCTGGTACGAGTCATGGAACCGGGCGGGGCTCGACGAGACCAGCCAGAACCCGGCCAACCCGCTCCAGCTCAATCTCTCGCCTATCCGTCACTGGAGGGCGCTGGAAGTCTTTCTCTACCTCTGGTGGCAGAAGGTGGCGACCAACCCGCTCTATGACAAGGGGCTCGAACGTATCGGGTGTTATCTCTGCCCCGCGATGCTCGAGAGCGAGTACGAGGAACTCCGCGTGCTCCAGCCGGAGTATGCAAAGCGCTGGGACGAGTTCCTCAAACGCTGGGCGGCAAAGAAGGGATTGCCGGAAGTATTCTGCACCTGGGGACTCTGGCGGTGGCGTGCCCTCCCGCCAAAGATGCGGGAACTCTGTAATCTGAAAGGAGTGCCGTTCAACGAAGATCACACGCTGCGAACCGGGCCACCCCGGGCACCTCCACCGGTGACAGCCGAATCAAAGGAAGTCAAAAAGGCAGATGAAATAAAGGAAGAGATGAAAGACCGGGAAGAAAAAATAATGGAGCCATCAATGGACCTACAAATGGTTGAAGGATATTCCGTAGCGGATATCAGGAAGGATTTTCCGATTCTTGGCGATCTCATCTATCTCGATAATGCAGCCACGAGTTTTTCACCCGAACCGGTGATCGAAGCAATGGTGGAGTTCGAGCACAACTACCGGGCGAATGTCGGCCGGGGTGTGCACCGCCTCACCCAGATCGCCAGCCAGCGCTACTGGCATGCCCACGAGAAGGTGGCCGGGTTCATTGGCGGGAAGAACGGTACCTGCGTATTTACCAAAAATACCACTGAATCGATCAACATGGTCGCCCACGGACTAGCCTGGTCTCCCGGGAACCGCGTCATCACCACCATTCTTGAGCATCACTCCAACCTGCTGCCATGGCGGGCGCTGAAATCGCGGGGTGTTGAAGTCGATATAATCGGTCTTGGTGCGGATTACTCGCTCGATCCCGATGCACTGGAGAAGATCATCACGCCGGCAACCCGCCTTGTTGCCGTTACCCATGCCTCCAATGTCCTGGGAGTCATCACACCGGTCAAAGAGATCGCGAAGATCTGCCACGATCATGGGGTAAAGTTGCTCGTGGATGGGGCCCAGACCGTTCCGCACCTGCCGGTGGATGTCTCCAAACTCGGCTGCGATTATTTCGCGTTCTCCGGGCACAAGATGTGCGGTCCGACCGGAACAGGCGTCCTCTGGATGAAAGAGCCGGACCTCGAACCCTTCATTCTTGGCGGGGGGATGGTTGAAACTGTCACCGGCACCGGTTTTACGGCCGCTGAAGGTTACCAGAAATACGAAGCCGGTACCCCCAATATTGCCGGTGGGATCGGGCTTGGCGTAGCAGCCGGGTATCTTGAAACGTTAGGCATGGAAAATATCCGGCGCCACGAAGAGATACTTACCACGAGGCTGATCAACGGACTTTCCCAGAACAAGAAGATCCGGGTCTATGCTCCGGAGCATCCTGAAGCACGCATCGGCGTTGTCTCGTTTACCGTGGACGGGTTTCACCCGCACGAGGTTGCCCAGCAGCTGGACGAAGCAGCAGACATTCTCGTCCGATCCGGTCATCACTGCTGCCAGCCACTGATGGATGCACTTGGCCTTCCTGACGGGACGGTCAGGGCAAGCCTTGCGCTGTACAATACCGCAGAAGAGATCGATATGCTCATCGCAACGTTAGAGGAACTCACGCGATAGGCATATTACTTTTTTTTTAATTTTAACTCCCGTGCTGTCACGGTTTAATAGTCCTGCGGCAAATATTTGTGTAATACAATTATCCGAATACTACCCCAACTATCTGGAGACTATGATGATACCTGCTCAACTATCAGACCTGTTTGCCCGCGTGCGGAAGAACCGCCCGCTTGTCCACCATATCACCAACTACGTCACGGTCAATGACTGCGCAAATATCACGATCTGTGCCGGCGGTGCACCGATCATGGCAGATGCAATCGAGGAAGTAGCTGAGATGACCGGCATTGTCAATGCACTCGTGCTCAACATCGGGACGCTCAACAAGCTCCAGGTCGAATCAATGCTCGCGGCCGGCAGGAAGGCAAATGAGAGGAAGATCCCCATCATCCTCGATCCGGTCGGGGCAGGGGCAACCCGTTTCCGGACAGATACCGCCCGGCGCCTGCTCAGCGAACTGGAGATAACAATTCTCAAGGGAAATGCCGGGGAGATCGGCATACTTGCCGGCGCAGAAGGTAAGGTGCGGGGCGTGGATTCTGCAGGACTTGCCGGGGATCCTGTCGCGATTGCAAAGGATTTTGCCCAGTCTGCCGGCATCACCGTGGTTGTTAGCGGGGCCAGTGACATCGTAACCGATGGCAAACGTGTCCTGCTCGTAGAGAACGGTCACCCGATGATGGGCGGTATATCGGGTACCGGATGCATGGCGGCTTCGGTGACAGGAGCATTTGCTGCGGAATCCAAAGACCCCGTCTTAGCCGCAGCAGCAGCACTCGCCGCATTCGGCATTGCCGGGGAGCGGGCAGCAGCCGGGGCACGGGGGCCGTACTCGTTCAAGGTTGCCCTCTTCGATGAACTCTCAGGACTTAAACCCGCAGCACTCCAGTCTGAAGCAAAGATCAGATCCGTTTGAAAGTCTGTCTATGAACTATGAGCTGTACGTAATCACCGATGAGAATATCGGGCTGGGGCGGACCCATGCAGAGATTGCAGAGCGTGCAGTTGCCGGGGGAGCCGATGTCATCCAGCTCCGGGACAAATCCTGCAGCAGCAGCGAGCTCTTACGGACAGGGAGAACCCTTCGCGGGATTGCCCGCAGGACTTCAACACTCTTCATCGTAAACGATCGTCTTGACGTGGCAATCGCCTGCGGTGCGGATGGCGTGCATCTCGGGCAGGGGGATATGCGTACCGATGTTGCCCGGCAGATCGCCCCCCCCGGGTTCATCATCGGCGTGTCGGTCAGTACTGCTGGCGAGGCAATCAAGGCTGTGCTGCAGGGAGCTGATTACGTGGCGCTCAGTCCTACGTTTTCCACCGGATCCAAACAGGATGCCGGTCCCGGACACGGGCTTGGTATGTTGCGGGATATCCGGCGGCAGGTGTCAGTTCCCGTTATTGCCATCGGGGGGATAACCCGGGAAAATGTGGGGGAGGTCATAGTGGCAGGAGCAGACGGTGTTGCAGTAATCTCTGCTGTTGTCGGGGCTGCGGATATTACAGCGGCCGCCCGGGATCTTAAAACCCTGATCACCCGGAGTAAAGCAGGAAGACGAAAATGAGCGATCATCAACAGTTGCGTTTTGTCCTTCACGAGCATTTCGCGAGCCATCACCATTTCGATTTCCGGCTTGAGCGGGACGGGGTGCTGAAGAGCTGGGCTGTGCCCAAAGGGCTGCCGGAAAAACCCGGTGAACGACGACTGGCAATTCAGGTGGAAGATCATCCTCTGGATTACGTTGCTTTCCAGGGTACTATCCCGGAAGGGCAGTATGGTGCCGGCAAAGTAACAATAAAGGATACCGGGATGTATGAAACATTGATCTGGAACAATGAACGAATCGAAGTTCTCTTGCAGGGCAGGATCATTTCCGGCAAATATGTGCTGATCCGGTTCAAAAAAGCGGGTGACAATCAATGGCTGGTACTCAGGGCAAAAGACGCATAGGAGTTGGCATTGCAGTGCAGAGCAACCGCAACGTCCGGTTGAACTTACATAACGGGTTAATATGTCCGTACTTTTGCTGCAATAACGAAGATTTTCAGACATTTCTAAACTAATGAATGCTGCTTAAAATTCCCACCGATGCCCCCAACACGAGCAGCGTTGAAAGGATCCACCCTGCCATAATCACGCCCACACCTTTTGCCCCCCGCCAATGAAACAGCCAGGCAAGAAGCACACACCCGTAGAGCCCGATACCGGGTATCCAGATGAACGGGATAAGGGTAAATAACCCGTATCGCTGGAACAACGAGGATTTTTTGGCAATCGTCTGGACGGAGTCAAGGTGTTTACGGAGCCACGCGGATCGCTCGGCAAATGTGTCACAGATGGTGAACAGTCCGAAGATCGTCGAAATTCCAAAGGAGATCATGATCAGCATGATGGGAATGGGAGGAATCCCCAGCCCCACCCCGACAACTACTGCCATCGGCTGGAGAATGAGTACAGATCCCACCAGACCGAGCATGTGCCACAGGGAGATCTGGTAATGTAACCCGATGGCAACCGGAATAATGACGATGCCGATGAAGAGGTAAAGTGCAGTTTTTAACAGGTCCTGCATCCGGACATGCTGGACATTTTCATTCCATTCCACAGGTAACCGTTGCACTGAATTCTATTAATATTCCCGTAATCAGGGCCAATATCTCAAGGTTTGAATGGAGTGACAAAAAAATAATCTCCACCTGATCGAAAAGTACCGTGGGCATTAAAAAGCCGGGCAGGATAATAACATATAATATACCAGTCGAGCAAAGTTCAACCTTGTATCAGTATACCTGAGATGAAGTACCCATGAAAACAATATCCCCGCAAAAAACCCTGTGGCTTTCGGTTACCTTCCTCATCACCATAATAATCGTCCTGATATCGATCTTCTGTATAAAAAACGGCTATTTTGATATTTTTCCCTATTTCTATATCCTGCCAATCGTGCTTCTTGCATACCTGTATCCCCGCTATGCAGTGTATTTCACCATAGTTCTTGGCTGGGTATTCTTGGGCCTTATCTACCTGTATGGCCCGGTGGATATCCGTCTCTATGCGGCGAGCAGTGCATTTTTTTACATTTTCGTATCGGTAGGTGTTGTCATATCAGCCTTTTCCGGACAGCTTTTGCAGGAAAAGAAATACCGGGAAATCTTTGAAAATTCCCAGGCAGGGATGTTCACGTATGATATGGAACTCCAGAAGATCCGCGCGATAAACGTGCAGTCGGCAGAGATCCTTGGCTATACCCTTGAAGAGCTCAAAAACCAGCCCTTCTCTTCCCTTTGGTTCGATAGCGCGCAGGAAGCAAAATTCTCAAAAAAATTACTGCAGGATGAAAAAATCTCGAATATGGAGATCGCCCTGCGCAAAAAAGACAGGACGGTCATCTGGGTCCTGGCCACGGCATCCATGACCAAAGACGGACTGGTCATCTGCTCGGTAGTAGATATCACTGAAGGCAAGCGGATCAAAGATGAACTCATTGAGTCAGAACTTCGTTACCGGACGCTCTTTGACGGGGCGAGCGATGCGATCTTCCTCCATGATATCGACGGAAGGATATTTGAGACAAATACTATCGCTTCACGCCTCCTGGGGTATTCGGTAAAGGAGTTCATGAAGATGCGCCTGCAGGATATCGATACCCATCCCGAGAAACTCCTGACACCCGAAATTGTACAGAAGTTCCAGTCCCGGGGGCATATTCTGTTTGAGACCGTGCAGAAAAAAAAGGACGGGACGACAGTACCGGTTGAGGTCAGCAGCCGGATCACCGAGTACTTCGGCATGTCTGCTGTCATGAGTACGGTGCGGGATATCTCGGAACGAAGCGATAAATAATCCCATGACCGGGAAAACGTCTCTTTTTTTTTTTAGTCCCGGCAGAACTCTTTGTTCCCGATTACGTAACTAATGAAAAAAGAGGGGAGAATTGTATCCCCCCCTACATGCAAAGCCGCCGGAGGGAATTGTAGCCCAGAGTTCAATTCTTTTAGGAAAAATCGTGAAATAGTCTACTTTATTTAAATAGCAGACTGGAAAATCTCGCTATTGTCATTATAAGGTCTTTAAAAATATTTCCTTTACTTTCGAACAGGCACTATTTTGTCTGTTAAATTTCATAAAAAGGTTATTCGCCCTGGCTCGGGACTTTTTTTTGCATGTTTTTCCCAACACAAAATGGGGGCTATGTATTGCGCGATTCTTGTTTTCACTCCTTTCCTGTATATCCAATCATGTATGTTATCATCATCGGGATGATTATGGATTCTGATTGTTTTTCCTTTAAATTTTTGAATTAACTCGTCGTAGAGTATACCATTAAAATGAATAGAACTTTTTTCTCCGTATCTAATTTTTATCCGATCATCAGCAGTCCATTCATATCCAAACTCAACCTCATCACCTAGCGTTTTGAGTTGTTTCATCACAATACCTCACTCTATGAACTTCAAATTACGTTATTGACGATATAAACCTCTCTATACACTAGACTCTTTTTTTGTCTAATTGACACTATTTTGCCTGTTTTTCAATTATGGGGTCTAAGTAATTTTCAAAAGTATCATCCTCAACATGAAACATATCAAGTTCTGTCTGTCCTTTTTTCCGAGTATTGGGAATTTGAGAAAATAGGTTGTATGTGAGTTGGCCGAATCTCTGATCGGGATTGTGCAGCCATATTTCCTTCAACTTATCTATTATTACCTGAATCCGTTCCGAGTCGCGCATGAACATCCTTCATAGTTCTCTGTATTTGTGAACATCTTCTTCATAAAAGCATTAATTATCAATCAACTTCGAAGATTGGTTAATGATCGATTTTCAAGAAAACGTTAAAAAATCTCCTATATCGTTTTTTGTTTTATTATTGATCGGGATTGCTGTTTTCTTAGTAATTTGTTATGTCATGGCGTTGTTCATCAGTTTTAATCCAACAATAAGTGTCGTTTCATCATTTTTCAATAAAACAAATATCTCAACAACACAGGATTTTTTTATTAATACACAAGTTAATGTTTCTCAAGATCAAGTAAATACCACCGTAAACAACTCCTTTTTTAATAATTCCAGTTTTAATTTGATTTCTCCAATCATTGCATTATTAGGTTCATTTGGTGTATTTGCTTACTTGTTTTATTCAATAAAGGAGGGTACTCTATCAAAAACTGAGAATAAAAAATTGCTCTATGGGTTTCTAGGTGGTATGGGCATTATCATTTTACTCATAGCAATTGTTTTTACTTCCTTCTTTCAAGGAAAATTTCCATCTGAAAAATATTTCGAAATCATCGGCTTATTTGTTCTTTTTCTGTTTATGGCTGTAATTGCCTATTTTTTCATGCTCATATTTGATGCAATAGAAGAAAATTATGATAATCGTATGGCGATTGTTGACTTCTTGGAAATTAAAAATTCAAAAGAAGTAATTTGGCAACCGATTGATAATTTTGCTCGATGTATTGTGTATGTTCATAATTTTCTTTCTTACAATGTGTTTGTATTAATCTGTCTTATCCCGGTCGTTGGGATTCTAACAGGATTAAATTTACTCTCGATAATTTTTATCGAAATAATGATCTTTACACTTTTCAGTGGATTTTGTAGATTGGTTAGTTTATGTGATAACACTTCAAATATTACTCTTAATCATCGGCTTTATTCAAAACAATTTTCTTTTTCATCCAAACATCTATCAAATATTTTCTTTTTACCGAGTTTCGATGCTAATTATTTTAAAATATTGACAAAAAAAGGCTACATTACAATTTTGAAAAATGAGGTAATTACCATTCATGATAACGAGATAGTCGTTTTTAAAGGAAAAGAAAAATTATCTCCATTAAATATCTGGATTAAAAGAATTGTTCGTTTTGTTTTGTCATCGATTCTCGCGTTTTTTTTCTTTCTAATATTTTTTTTCGCAACGGTGGGGGTCGCGTTTTTGGTTCAACCCAAAGACTTACTACTAATTTTACAAACGACAATGCCTGCATTATTGTTAACAATTGAAGGAAACAGTACGATATTCGCATTTTGTTTTATTGGTTGGTTCTGTGAAGAAATTGACGAATGTCTGGATGTATTAGTTGATCGATTAATAATCGTACCTCGCGCACTCGAATTCTATTAATGTTCACATAAAAACCGTTTTAAGAAAATTTTCATTCAAAATATTAGATGACATATCTCTACATTGGTTTGATATTGGGATCAATCCATTAGTCAATATGGTACAATGAGTAATTTGAATGAATAATCGGGAAAATCATTTATCATCCATGTTTTAATGTCTATATAATCGGGAAAATGATGACTCAAGTATTGGAATTTCGAGATAGGGCGAATCTTGAACATATTCGAGAAAATTTGTTTAAAGATACTGAATATGGTCGAGCTGCAGTAATGATAGGTGCGGGATTCAGTCGAAATGCAGAAAAATTTTCCTCCCAAATTCCGAACTTCCCATTAGCCTCTGATTTGGGTGAAATTCTCTATTCAAAATTACATCCAGATTATGATATTTCTAAAAAGACCCCAGAAGATATCCTTCAGTTCGGGAATAACTTTGATGAATACGCAAGCGAGTATTCAGATAAGTTTGGAAAGGGTGAATTGTATAGTGTATTGATAAAGTCAATTCCTGATGAAAAATATTTACCCGGTGAAATTCATGAATTATTACTTTCTCTCCCATGGTCTGATATTTTTACAACAAATTACGATACGTTGTTAGAACGTACCTTACCCAAAATATACTATAAAAAATACGATATAATCAAGACAGTAACGCAGATCCCTTTAAAATCGAAGCCAAGAATTGTGAAATTACACGGAGACATTCCATGCAATTCGTTTGTTATCACGAAGGAGGATTATGATAATTATGAAAATGAATTTGCAGCATTTCAGAATCTTGTTCAACAATCAATCCTTGAAAATGTATTTTGTCTCATAGGTTTTGGAGGAAATGATAAAAACTTCATAAAATGGAAAGACTGGGTTAATAAAAATTTAAAGAGTCACTCCCCCCCGATTTATTTATGCGGTATTTTAGATTTAAATGAAACTGAACGAGCAGATTTTGAAAAGAAAAAAATAAAAATTGTAGATTTGGGCCCATTATTTCCGAGAGACAAATTTAGTGATGATAATAATCGTCGTAAAACAGCAATAGAATGGTTTTTAAAGTGTTTAACGATAGCCAAACCAAATAACAAATTAAATTGGCCCGAACAGACTTCTCACGAGGTATCACCAATAAAAAATCCTCTTGCACCCCCCTTATATCCGCTTCCCCCAAATCTTTCAAAATCTGCGAATCTTCTGTATCGCCATTTGACCCATAGTAGTAGCAGTACACTCAAGACGGATATCGAAAACAATCTAAAAATATGGACGATCGAAAGAGAAACTTACTCTGGATGGATAGTCGCTCCAAAAAAGAATAGAACTGATATCTGGGAAAATACATCTGTTTCGATCAAACCTATATTAGACAATATAAATTCGTTCAAATTTCCGACTAACATTCATCTTCTCTTCGAATTAGTTTGGAGATTTGAGATTTGCCTTTGTCCGTTATTTAGTAATGTTGCAGATTGCATCGAATCTGAAATAAAGAAAGTGAATCCGTTTTCAAATTTAATTACAATAAATGAATCAATTATCAATCAGGAAAAAGAAGAATATCAGAGTTATGACTGGAATGTAATAAGTTCGCAATGGGTCGATTTGGCATATTTTTTAACCCGACACTATCGTGAAAGTAACAATTTGGAAAAATTTCAAATTTGGATTGATTTGCTGGAAAAAATCAATGTCCTTAGCTCTATTTGGAAGAATAAATGGCATTATGAGAAATGCATGTTTTTCATGTTCCAACTTGATCAGGAAAATCTAAAAAAACAATTAACCTCCTGGTCAATTGATGATGATCATCCTGAATATCAAATGAAAAAGGCAGGTCTCTATTCTGAATTGGGTGAACTTGAAAATGCTAATACTCTCGCTGAACATGCGCTTAAAACAATTCGTCTCCATCTTCATTCGAATCGTGATGATTTTTACCTTCTTTCATTGGAAGGTTGGTGTTTATTTCTTCTCCAATCGATCAATAGGAATTACCACATTCAACAAAAGGGAAGTGGCGATTATAGAGGAAGATGGGAACAGCTTGCCAGATATAATTGCGATCCTTGGATTGAACTAGAAAAATTTAGAGCTAGTGTGAGTGTCCCGAAACCTCGAAAACAGCCTGCGTTTGAAAAAAAGCATGCTTTTGATCCAGGAATTATAACTACGACACATCACATGGGTTCGGAACCGGATATTGTAAAAATTTTACCGGCCTTTGCATTTTTAAAAATGATTGAAAATGTTGGACTGCCTATCATTTCTGGAAGAGTTTTTAGATTTAATGAAGAAATCACATATGCTGCAGAATGGATCGAGATATATGATCCTGTTTGGGCAATAACTGTAATTCTAAGGTCTGATAACGAGAAGGTAATTAATAACAAGTTCCAGCGTTTATCGATTTTACGAATAGATGAAAAACTATTTGATAGTTATTACACTCTTGCAATAACATCATTGAGACAGTCCTTAATATCCTATTATCAAAATGGACATAATCGGAATTTTGACAATACCTTCTCATTCAGACAAATAAAAATCCAAATGGAATTGTTATCTCGACTCAGCATTCGATTGTCCGATGATCGTTTGGGGGATTTATTGGATATTACAATAAAAATTTATGAGGCGCAAAAAAATACACCAAAATTTAACTTTTATGAAGGAATTGGTAATTTATTTAAAAGAATCACCTATCCCGTATCCCACAATAAATTATTAGAGAGAATGGACACTCTTCTGAACCTGCCAATTCCGACTGTAAACCAGTTTACGGTGCCTATTTTAGAGCATTTTCCTGAACCATTTGAATATATTTATTTTGAGAGTAATTTTAAAATTCCTGATGGATATGACCGGCGTTCGTGGGATTCTGCAATTTCGAACTTAATTCAAGTTTCCAGAATCGGTTCCCCCGATGCAAGAAGACGGTCTCTATTGAGACTCATACGATTATTCAAAATTAAAGGGTTAAATGATGCTGAAATTGAAGCCTTTAAAGAAGCATTATGGCAAAAAACTGATCCCAATTCACATTTGCCAATTAATATTGGCTATCTGAATTTTGTCCTTCTTGGACTACCTGAACTAAGCTCTGGAGATGTTAAGAACAAATACCGGAATTGGCTTATCTCTCAACCGATCCCCCAAGCAATTTCGGGAAAAATTGGTCAAGATGGAAAAATGCATTATACGATGAAAGGTGGTGGTGGGCAATTAACACATTTCATTTATGAGTGGCTTTATTCATCTAAACGTCTGCAAATTGGGAACGATGATGGAGATCAAAATGATATCGAATGGTCTGAATCTGAAATTCTAATATTATTTAATAATATCAGTAAAATTTGGGAAGAGCAAAAAAACTGGCTTTCAGATACTAAAGAAAGAAATGGTTACTTCTATCCTCATTTGCGTGAACAATTCAATGACCTCTTGTTGCTATTTGAACAAATTATTATATTCAAATTAGATCGTATCACCGATCAAAATGAAGTAGTGCGAATACTAAAAACATTAGATGATTTTTCTAAATATGATCTATGCATTAATTCATCAATACCTGGGACATTATTGGTTAGACCAGACGAATCCCTCAAAATAATTAACCGGCTTCGCATTGGATTGTTTTCATCAAATCCGGAACTCACTAAAAAATCAATCGATGGGATGTACAATTACGCATTATTGGCACATAATGGAAAAGTGCCGGTGATGGATGAAAAAATAATTTCAGATTTTGTTTATTCAATTGTTCTCAGAAAAGAGCCCGGTTTATCCCATGCGCTAGAGATTGCCAGTCAATTAATCAGGTATTGTCCTGATTTGTTTAATGAACAACATATTTACGATCTTCTTTTATCGATAGAAAATAGCCTCACACCGATTAAGACTGACGTAAAAGAAATTGAATTTCAGATACGAGAAGATGAAATTCAGATATCTGATATTGAGCTCGAAGCAATTCAAAATAATACATTAGAACTTGTATCTAGCCTTCAACAATACTACATAAAAAAGGGGAAGCCCATTCCTGAATCGTTAAAAAGATTTTCTATAAAATCCCATTAATTCACTAGGGGGTATACGAATTCGAACCGGATTCCTTATCTGGAACCGAAAATCCATTTTTTATTATAACTCTCTCCCGCATTTCCCGCAATAGTTGAACGTCGGAGAATTAATCTCCCCACAATGTTTGCAAAGTCTGGGTGCAAGTGGCCGTTCCTTTGGCAAAGGCTTGATGTCTACCCCTTGCATCTTAATCACGATCTCGTCAATATCCTTTGGGGATAAATGGGCATAAGTCTGAAACATGTCGGTCTTCAGATTCCCCCACATCATCAGTTTGATGACATCCTCTTTGATTCCCTTCTTAACGAGATGGGTGATCCGTGTGTGCCGAAAAATATGAAGGGTGATCTTTCTCTTAATGCCGGCATTTCTGCCAATGATCCGTATCTGGCGCAGCATATGATAGTGGGACAGAGGATTTCCCTCTGAATCCACAAATACAAAATTGTTCCCAGATGCTTTTCCGGGATAGACTCGTTTCCAGGCAACGAGGTGTTTTTTACTCGTAACAAGCCGGACATACCGCGTGATATCGGTTTTCACGTCAGTCCGAATAGCCAGGCCATATTGATCAATAGTGACTTGATTCCATGTCAGAGTGCCGATTTCCTTTGCCCGAAAACCCCCTTCATACAGCATACAGATGACCGCGCGATACAAGGGAGTCCCGGCGTTTTTTATCAATAATCGGATCTCCTTCATTGTCAGGAGCTCGTCGGGAGATTTCGTGACCCGCTTGACTGAAGGTTGCTTAATTCTCGTAAGTCCTTCAGGAGTAATTGAAGGATGGGCGATTTTTTTCTCAACCAGCCATCTGAAAAACCGTTTAATCAGGACAATGTGATCATGCAGAGTGTTTTGTTTGTATTTTCCCCCTCTCCGATTTTTTGCAACTCTGACCTGTGATATGGCATGAGTCAGATTTGCATATGTTGTCTCTCGAAAAGCCGGTAAAAATTTTCTCCAGAATACAAGGCCGTAAATCAGTTTGTTTCTCCTGCTTAACGAAATACCACGAAGAGAAAACAACTCATCGACAAATTCCCGGATTAATGCAGTATCTTCATCAGTCAGTTGATCACGCTCCATGGCTTTCCGGATCGACGCCTCGCCATACTCAAACTTGACATAATGAAAGTCTGACATGCTAGTCTAGAGCGCTGAAAAATTAATTAATCTTGCTAGTTGATTGTGTTTGATTCTAGTGGAATTTTACGTCGTGAATCTTCCCGGAAGTTAAAAGCCGCACCTTCTCAAAATCGCTTGTAATATCGTTAAATTTGAAAAATAGTCTCAATTTGCGATTATACCATTATCATCTAAATTATTAATATATTACAATCAATTACATCAATCTGAGTTCAAATTTAACTTATTTTTAGAAAAGAACGAAGAAATGAAGAGATTTTTGTTTTAAGCCGCCGGAGGGAATTGAACCCTCGACCTGCTGATTACGAATCAGCCGCTATGCCGCTAAGCCACGGCGGCGCAGTATCTCATAATGTCGACCGTTACGCTAATAAAAGATGTGTTTGATGGTATGGTTCAGGAATACCCGCTCAATGTCGTGACGCTCTGTGGCCCCTGTTGTTCTTTGGGAGCGATGGTGCCGAACTTTCCTTCGTAATCTGCCATGGTTTTGGTGAGTACGGCGAGCAGGTTCTTGGCATGGGTCGGGGTGATCGAGACGATCGCCTTTGCCCGGGCCTGGTTCACCTGGGGGAGCTGGTGAAGGAAGAGAAACGTGAATTCATCTTCCTTGTAGGCAATCTGGATCATATTGCTGTATACCGGATCGAGCGTCTGCGGGATATTGACTGAAATTTCCTGTCCTGTCATGCTTACCAGATATGCCCTCAGCGGCTATCAAACATTGGTTTCAAATGCAATTCCTGCCGGAACCTTCTCAAAAGGGATGTTATTTGGTGGACAAAAAGATTTCAAAAAGGTTAATCCACCCGGTTCCCTACGTTAACCAGAGGAATCATCCTGGCAGAGCAGAGGCAGCATGTAACGGTCTCGGAACTGGTGCGGGTGCACGCGTGTCCGGTCCGGTTTTATTACGAACGGAACGAGCCGGTCGCCGAATCAGACCGGTACGCGGTCTGCAAACAGCTCTCGTATCATCTGGGAACACCCCTCGATGCGGAGGCAATCTGGCAGGAGATCATCGCCGTTTCCCCGGCACTCGACCCGACCCTTAAGGAGTTCCTGGCACTCTGCATTACCGCCTGCAATAAAAGCGAATGGAAACCTGCGGTCCAGACCGATGTGAAGGTGGTTTCGGATAAGCATGGGATTGTCGGCATGATCGACCGCATTGCTGCTGACGGAACCTTCTCGATCGTCCGGGCTGCAGGAGCGATGCCGTTCGGGACCTATTCCGCAGACCGGCTCCGGATTGCCGGTATCGCGTTCTGTCTCGAAGAGATGACCGGATCAGAAGTGAAAGGCGGGTCTGTGGAATATATCCCGGACGGGGTGTCACGCTACCACGAGGTCCAGCCCCGGGACCGGCGGCAGGTGATTGCCGCCATGCACAAGATCAAATCTATCCGGAACGGTGAGATGCCCCAGCACCCGCTGAACGCACCCTGCAACCGGTGCAAATACAAGGAACGGTGCGAGAGCAGTGTCGGGAAGCGGTTGTCCGAGTTGCTCTAGGGACAAGAACCTTTTTGCCCTTTGGCTTCCTTCTCATCAACGTGGATATATATATTCTGAGACATGGCCGGGCGGAGAAACGTGCACCCTCTGTCCATGGTGACGAAGCCAGGGCGCTTACCGGTGAGGGCCGCACTGAAATTCTCGGTGTTGCGGAGTTTCTTGCATCCCGCGATGTCGTATTCGGCTGCATAGCAACAAGCCCGTATGCCCGGGCAATCGAAAGCGCACAGATCGTAGCTAAAGCACTCGGCAAGCGCGGGATTCTCACGCAGTGGGAGGAGCTGACACCGGGTTCCAGTATTGAAGCGCTGGAATCGCGCGTAACGGGCCGGCCCGAAGAGGAGTCGCTGCTTATCATCGGGCATGAACCCCTCTTAGGTTCGTTCACCGGTTATATGATCACGGGGGGAGGCGATGCCCGGATCGCTTTTGGCAAAGGCGGGCTTGCGAAGATCCGGAATGCACGGTTTGACCCGGTGAGTGGCGAACTGCAATGGCTGCTGACGGTGAGGCAGATAATGAGTATGAAGTAGGGGATTGTTCGAGGAAATATTACCCTTGTTCGATGATCTGAAGGATTTGTTGATGGGCGGGATTTCGAACAGTAAGATATCTGGAAGGTGGACATGGTCGAGAGTATGTTTTATTGACTCGAATCTTGACCTTCGCACATCGATCAGGGATTATAGATATCCTTCATTTTGCCACCCATCACTTCTGATATCACGTCACTAAAGAGCGGCGCGTGAGCTCATGTGCGGGTCTTGATTTTTTTGTAATATTTCCCGTAGTTAAAATCAGAACGTTTATCAGACAATTTCTCAATGATTGGAATATGCCAAGAAGCATACTTTTTATTTTATGTTTAATCTCTCTTGTTACGTCCGTGTCCGGTTATGGGCTCTATGTCGATTGCACAGATCGTGTGATCGCAGGGACACCTATAAAATGCTCTATCGATTCTGATTTGCCGGTAGGTACTATATTCTTTGTCGAATTGTATTCACCAACAGTCCAACAGATTGCCACACAACAAGTCACCATTATGGAGGATAAGACAACTCAGTACAAGATTTTCGATACAACCGGGCTTGCGAGCGGAAACTATTCAGTCAATGCTAGGTTGAGAATAGATGGAACCATTTTCCGGAACGATTCCCAATTTGGGAATACTGTAATCATAACAGGCGTTCAGATCCCACCGACCACAACGACCCAAACAATCACAATAACAAAATCGCCGTTATTATCAGCTACAATAACACCCACTGCAACACCAATAATCACAATTACCCGAACAGTCACACCAACGGCAACCCCCATTCAAACAGTGATAATTTCCACAATTCCCACAAAGTCTGTTGAGGAACTTCTCAATGAGCAAAACAAGAAAATAGATGAACAAAACCGGCTTATTGCCGAACAAAACAAAAAAATTGAATCGCAGAATGATTTACTTAATCAAATCCTTTCAAAAATCAAGAGTGTTTTTGGCTGGAACTGAATATAGTTTCTTTTCTTTTTCATTTATCTCGTAAATTTTAAACCCCACAAAGATAATATCACACTGTTCTGAAAAAAGTAGATTAAGGGATCAGACGTGAGTTTTCAGGTTTTTTAAAATATTTTCTTCTAATATTTGTGACAGAGGTAATCGGTTCCAATGTAATATCCGGGATTACATCTCTTACACTGACCGTTTAAACAAACGCTATCTCCAGTACAGTATGTTGTGGTACTTCCACAGGGTTGATGACATTTTGAATCATCGCCTAAAATTAATCCAGGATCGCATCTCTTACACTGACCATCTAAACAAACGCTATCCCCAGTACAGTAGGTTGTGGTACTTCCACAGGGTTGATGACATTTTGAATCATCGCCTAAAATTAATCCGGGATCGCATCCATTAGTCTGTGGAGAACGCCCTGAAAATATTGCAAAACCAATAATTATGATAACTACGAGAATTCCAATAATTATAAAGGTGAAATTATTATTTGAATTTCCTGATTTTTCAATTTCAGATTCAGATTGATTTACTTTTGTGAGATTCGGAGAATTTACCGTAGGATTTAATATTGGATGATAATTAGGTGTACCACATTTTTCACAAAATTTACTCGTGGGATCTTCGATTATTGCACCGCATTTTTCGCAGAACATGGCCATTATATGACACTATTTCCCTTTTGTTTAATAATATGTCCTTCTATATGAGAAAAAGAAAAAAATCACATTTTTTATCTCTATGTCGTTTTTCTATCAATCCCTTTTCTTCTGCATAGCATTGCTGCGTCTCAACAATTCTCAGTCGGTCTCTTTCCAGATTTCTAAAAATCTGAACGCTCCCACCATCCAGATTCGAACAAGGGGGACCCCCCTCCCCCACTCTTACGAAAGACAGGCACCCACCCCCAAATCTGATGGGGGGAGGGTCTCCCATTTTGATCAAAGGTGACCCTCCCCTCCAAAAAAAGAGGGGAGGTACCCGACCACCCCTCCACTTGAAAATATTTTGAGGGGACCCTCTCCACTTAGGCAAAGAAGGGACCCTACCCCCCTTTTTCTGCATAAACGCAACCATATCTTCGCGTGGAATCATGCCGGAGAGCATTTTTCCGGTTGATCAGCGAGAGAGGGGGGGTTCCCCATTTTGATCAAAGGTGACCCTCCCCTCCAAAAAAAGAGGAGAGGGTGCCTACCCCCCTTCCACTTGAAAATATTTTGAGGTGACCCTCCCCACTTAGGCAAAGAGGGGACCCTACCCCCCCTCCGGTTGCCCGGGCAGCCGGGTGTATTGCGTGAATCCGGTTACTCCCGCTCTTTCCCGCACACCGAACATTTCCCGCGGTGCACATTAATCGTGCCACCACAAGCCGGGCAGGTCCAGCGTTCCCGCTCGGTTTTCACGAACTCGCGGATGCCGTGCGTCTTTATCGCTTCAAGGTTTTCGATCATGCTCATGCCGTACTTCGTCCGGTAGCGCTTGTCGAGCTGACTGAGCCGCTTGCATGGATATTCACCACAGCGAGGGGAACAGAATTTGTCCCTTACTTTTTCACAGGCAAAGATGGTGCAGCGCTGGTTGCACTTCCGGTCAGGAGCATAACACCCGCTGCAATGGTTCTTCTCCCGGAGATACGCCATGCAGATCGCACAGTTCATACCGCATGGCGCAATCAGCGTTGTCCTGAAGGGATTTTTCACCGCCATGGAGGAGGATTTTGTCACGATCCTGCTAAAACCTGTCGGGTTGCGGTGTGAAGTAAGATAGCCCGTTCACTTTCACGGTTCACATGCCCCCGCCTTTTATGCTTTTTTTTGTAATGGTCTGGATCGCAAACGGAAGTGTTACTCATGACATCAAAGCGAATCGAGACCGGAACCCCCGAAGGCGATGCACTGGGATTTACCGAACACCTCTTCTCCGGCTGGCTGGAACTGCGGGAGGAGAACCGGCTCTGCCTCCACTATGTTATCTCGCGGGAGAAGAACGAGGGCAATACCCAAAGCCTCATACGGAGGTGGCTGAACGAGGGGTACGATGTCAGCGTAGTGATGCCCCGGCCCATCATGCAGCATATCCTCCGGAAATTCCGGTTCGTCCCATCCTCTGAGTGCTTCCCGGACCAGTACGAGGACAGTGTCGAGGTCTGGCACTGCAAGGGACAGCAGTATTCACCAGTATCCAGCCGTCAGGATGCAGTGGAGGCGTGATGGAGTATGGGGGGCCTGTTTGACTGATTCTCCTCTGATTTGATGGGGGTTAAGACCCCCATACCCCCAAAATACGATTACTCCGCCGCCCCCGAAGGGGCGCCCCCGCGGCGGATCAGTGGCTTAACAAGAATACAAAAAAAATGAATGCAAAAACCTCCTTGCCCCGCCGTGCCTCGGAGAGGCCCTGAGGCGGGGGAGACTCGTTGATTTCAATCATTTCAGTTGTAGTTCATGATTCAGAGGCGAGCCTATGCGATGCAAAGAATACGTGAAAATGAATTTCGACTGAGCCCCCAATTATTCTCAAAAAACCGTCACTGCCCCAGCAGCGTCTTCGACACGATATACTCGCCCCGGGCTTCACGGGTCGTCCCGACAACCAGCCATCGCTCATTGCCGTGCTGCTCCAGGACACCGCACGCTTCAATGATCTCTCCTGAAAGGGCCTGCCCGCTGTAGGTATGCGTGAACGAGAGCACCTGACTCACCGATTCATGCTCAATCTCATAGATGGCCGGGTTGTCAAACGAGAGGGAAGCATCGGTCACTTTCGCTTCGATTGTCTGCTTGCCGATCACCGTGCCTTTCCCGAGATGAGCGCTCTTCAGTTCATCGTATGACCGGGTGTACAGGATATCAAAGTACGTCCCTTCGATCTGGCCCCGGTTCCACTTGCGCTGTTCGTGGAGTACAAACTGGTCATACGGGATCTCCGGTTTGCGCTTGTCGTAGACCTTTTTCCACATCTCTGCCGAGAGTCCTTCGACTTTTCCGTCAAGGATTCCCTGCCGGACCAGCGCCTGTGCGGTAAACCAGTGACGCCCGTATACCACCATGTCGATATCGGAGGCCCCGTTTTCCAGCCCGCAGAGAAGCGAGCCCGTGCAACCGACGGTCCCGGCAGGAAGCCCGAAGAGTGCGACAAGTTTCTGCACCCGGGGATGCCGGCGGGCGATCTGCGGCAGTTCCTCATCCGGCTTCCACACCCGCTTTACATCGCTGTAGGGGATGCGCTGGAGGAGATCGGCATACTGCGGTTTGTGCCGGGCAATGAACGCATACGCGTCTTCAAAATCGTATTTTTTATACCGGGTGCCGGAAGCATGCAGGCGCTCGCCGTCAGCATCCGGGACATACCGGAGCACGCAGCCGATCTTTTCTGCATTGTCATACGTAGAGACCGCATAAATCCAGCCATCCTTGTCTTCAATAAAATCGCGTAACCGGATGGGCTTCATGCAGGCAGTCTCACAGGGTTACGAGGAACCGGGCGATCGTGTCAACCCCGGCACCTGCGCGGAGGATCGTGCGTTTAGGAAGGTCAACTACCGTGCTGGGGGTGCCGGGCAGTTTTCCGCCATCGATAAGCAGCTCATAGGGCACCGTACACTCCTCAGGAACCTGCGGATCTTTTGCACCGTGAAGGTTTGCGCTCGTTGCGGTGATGGGGGAATCGAACCGTTCGATCAGCTGCTGGGCGAGCGGGTGTGCCGGGATACGGATGCCAATCATTCCCGTCCCTCCTGTCAGGACATCAGGAACACAGTTCCGGGAAGCCAGCACTACCGTTACCGGGCCCGGCAGGAACGTCTGGATAAACGTCTCCATCCACGGTTCAACATGAGCCACCGTAGCGAGCATATCAAAATCTGAGACTGCGATCGATACCGGCATGCCATGCGGGCGGTGTTTTGCCTCGTAGAGACGATAAATCGCTTCATCAGAGAATGCATCGGCACCGAGCCCGTAGACTGTCTCTGTCGGATAGACCACAAGGCCGTCATGCATGAGGACAGAAACCGCTTTTTCGATAATATCCATTAAAACTCCCGTCCACGGACGCGGTTGATATCAAAAACCGCTTTGCTGCTGATGTGCATCACGGCAAAAACACCCGCCTGGATCGGGTCCGTAACCACGAGATCTGCGTGTTCCGGCACCGTGCCGACCATCTTGAGTGCGATGACCGGGATCCCTGCCTCACGGACCCGGTCCACTGCTTTTGAGATGTCGCCACCCATGATCGAACCGGCAAGCACGAGGATAGACGCACGGGGCAGGCGGGCAACCGCATCTACCGCGAGCGCAAGGGTCCGCTCCCCGACAAGCGGTATGGTATCTACGGATATCCGTTCGCCCCGGATATTATGCCGGTCAGCCTCGTTCACGGCACCCATTGCAACCTGAGCCACCTGTGCACCGCCTCCGATAATGATCACCCGCGAGCCGAAAATATGACCGAACGGCTTGTAGGCTTTCACATCCCTGACAGAAGTGATGGCATTGAGATCTTCCAGGAGCAGGTCGTGGTCATCGGCATCAGTGGAATCATATTCAAAATAGAGTTCAGCCATACCCGTGTAGGGTCCGGATTCGAACACTTCCTGGCTGATCATCACGATATTTGCGTCATGGGCGGCAACAACGGTTGCAATGTCGCGTAAGACCCCCCTGCGGTTCTCCGCGATGATCCTCATGGCCAGGCGTTCGGGTTCTGTCTCCATTTTTGACCTATGCGATAACCGGGAATCGAACCCGGGCTAGAAGCTTGGGAAGCTCCTGTCCTACCGCTAGACTATTATCGCGCACTTGGTATGCTCTCTAATATTGCGCGAATCGGGAAATAAATATATCCCGATAGGAACTGCCGAATCAGTTATTTTTAAGAAACGGGGGGCTGCATACGTATATGTAATATGTTTCCGCCAGCTTTTCCCGGCTGGCATGAGAGATAATACACCGATAAGGACCGTCATCAGGTCATGCGGTTTTACTCTCACGAAGGAAACAACTTCCATGGAGAATGATAATGAATACCAAAAAAATCGTGTTAACCCTCATCATAGCTGCTTGCTGTCTTCTTGTTGTGCAGCCGATCCTGGCTGAGAGCAGTGATGAACAGACTACCATCTACCAGACCTCATTCGCTTCCGATCCCGGCTGGAAAACCAACAACCCGTCCACCAATTACTGGGATCCAACCATGGGGATGTACCACTTCTCCATTGAACCCAGTACAGGGAGTTACTCCTATATCCCCGTCGTATTCGAATCGGGGTCCTTCACCCTGGAGTATGATGTCATACTGAACAGAATTGATGAGGGTGCGACCTTCCGAATGGGATTGTCCGGTGCGGAGATGGACCCGTCGAAGGGTCCCAATGTCATCGCGATGTTTACCAATGCCAAATACGGAAAGATCATGTGGCTTCACGTAGTGACGACCGGAAACAAGCTGGTGGAGATCAACAGTCAGCACGAGGCTGCGGAGATGGGGACGGATGCCTACAAAGGCCCCACGGCAAAATACGACGTCAACAAAACCTACCATGTGACAATCAACTATGAAGACAATACCGAAATCCTGACAATGAAAGTGAGAGAATTACAGTCCGGAAACGACATCTGGAGCTATTTTATTCAGGGTAACGAGAATTTAAGGGATCTGAACCGGATATACCTCGGGTCAAAAGGCGATTATGGCCAGATGAATATCTATGCACAGGGATATATCGATAATGTGCGTCTCAAAGTCCCTTCTGCGATGCCAGGGGTATCAGAGACTCCCGCGGATACCACCCCCACATCAACCCCTGCACCGGTCACACCAACCAAGAAACCCACGCCAAAGGTAACGGTCCCGACACCTTACCCGACACAAACGCCCCAGTCCCCGTCATCAGGAATTCTGCCGGTAGTTGCAGTTGGTATCTGCGGGGCACTCTGTTACTTTGGTGTGATGAAAAAGAACTGAGATAGAACTCATTGGGATAAGATAATCCTTTTTTCTGGTAATTGTTCATCCGTGCAACCCCTTACTTCAGGGTTTTTAAAAAAGGAATATTGAATGGCTGTTCATGTATGATTCCTGAAAAGGTGAGGACTCCTTTTAAGGATCTCCGGGATGACAGGTGGCCTGACTCGACCCCGTTTAGTCATTGGAGCACGGACCGTCGACGGGTAGCCCCGGGACGGGGTATGGGGATGTGCATGGGGCATTCATCGTTCGTACGGATGTGTGGCATTGCGAAGAGGACTTTTGCGGATACGTTATGGCAAATTTTCCGTGGGATTCCAGTACATGGCAGGCATTTCGAAATGTGCGGTATAATCCGTGTCCTGCAATGAACCGGCAGCGCTCCCACTTTCAGCAAGGTGAATATTCCCGCTTTCAACCGGGCCGGGTATATCACACCCGGCAGCACTGGCAGGGTGAATCACCAATACTGCTGAAAATGCGATGAGCGCGATTCCAAGAAAAATTTTGCCGGTGTCCATTTAGATCTCCTTCTTTTATTCTGCATGGGTCGGTGACACGCCGAATGAGTGTCGTGTATCACCTGATCATGATGTCTGGGGTTGAGCTTATATATTCCCCAAATTGTAACGGTTCAAGTATCTAACCTCCGGGTTATTGCTATGAACCGTAAGGAGAGATGCGGGGGAGAGAATTTAAACCGCCATACCCTTATCTTCCGGTTACCTAATGGTTATGAAAGAAAAGAGAGAGCACCTGGTGGAACGCTATGAACCCTGCGGACAAGTCCCCGACAATAATTGTTCATGAAGAGTCTGATTCTCTGGAGGAACTCTCCGATTACCTGGATGTCCTGTCGAGCAGTGCACGGCTCAGGATTGTAAAATTTTTAGAGAAAAAACCCCATGATGCCCGTGCAATTTCAAACGAGATCGAGACCAGTTACGAAAATACCAAAAAACATCTGGATAAGCTTCTGAGCATCGGGGTGATAAAAAAGGAGGCTGGTCTGGGCGCCCCGACATCCAAAGGCATTCATCCCGTCTGGGAGTATTCTGTTGTCCCGGGGGGGCTCGAAGCGATAATCCGGAATCTGGGGTTGTTCTCCAATACCCGGGTACAGATCGTAGGAGGAGAGATCTCCCGCAGGCTTGAGGTGGTGAAAGGCACCATCTCCAAAGAAGTGCTCGGCAACTGCCCCGCTGCCATCATCCTTGGCGGGCCCGATGATGGCAAGGTGTTCATATTAAAATCAGATACCATTGCAATTGGCAGGATCGATCCTGATAACAAGACTTCTTTCGATCCCGGAAAGGACATCGTCCTTGCGGATGATTATACCGCGGTTACCCGGGTATCAAAACCCCATGGACAATTTCATCGTAAGAAGGGTATATGGTATATCGAGGACTGCGGCAGTACCGGCGGAACCCAGCTGAACAATAAGAAACTCGAAAGCCATGCACTCGTCCCGGTCCGTGACGGGGACTTAGTTGAGCTTGCGAAAGGAATTTCCGGGGTAAAACTGGTCCTGATCATCCCTCCCGGTGCATGATCCCGACAGTAACGGTTTTTTTATAACAATGGAAAAAAGAAGAATAGTAGACTTGTCTGATAATCTGCAGGTAATCCGTTTAACAAGCTTATGACCCGTATTTTCCCCGCAACCCAGCTGATTGTCGTATTTTTTCTTGTCCTCTGTACAGCGTGTATCGCTACGGCAACGGCTGCCGGACATACCGTTGCACCGTCTGGTGCCGAATTTGTCAGCATACAGGAGGCAATTGACTGGGCTTCTTTTGGCGATACCATCACGGTTGAGAGCGGGACCTATGCGGAAAGTGTCCGTCTCGACAAGAAGATTTTCCTTGTTGGCATCGACAGCGGCAATGGTGCGCCGGTTATTGATCCTAGGGATAATGGCAATGCGGTGGAGATCCTCTCTGAGGGATGCACTGTCGAAGGGTTTGTCATCAGGAACAGTAACGCATTAAATGGTATCCGGATCTCTTCTGACCTGAATACGATCAGGAATAATGTCATAAAGAACAATGCGCAGGGGATAACACTGGTATCAGCCCGGAAAAACACCATCTCGAGAAATAGTATCATCAACAACCAGCTTACCGGCATTGTACTTGAGAGTTCGAACGATAACCTGATTGAAGATAATACGATCAGCGCAAATACCCATGGCATCAGTCTTGATGAACGTTCCCTCTCCAACCAGATCTCATTTAACACATTTATCAATACCCAGAATGTGCTATCAAAGAGTACTACGACGATCTGGAGCACAACAACTCCGGTGACGTATACCTATCTCGGAAAGAGAGAGGAGGGCCGGATGGGGAACTACTGGAGCAATTACCACGGCAGGGATGAGAATGGGGATGGGATTGGGGACTCCCCGTATGTAATAGCTGCCGGGGGAACCCTGAAAGGGATTCAGGAGTCGTCCCAGGATATCATCGATGCATTCCCCCTCATGGATCCAAAAGAGTATTACAAGGGGATCATGCCGGTTCCGGTCAATACCCATGCTCTGACCCCGTTACCGGTTAAGACGACACCTGTGGTCCCGGTTGCAACTGCCATTACCCCACCCCCGACACCGGTAACCGATCTTTTAAGGAGGATTCCTGGGGGAACCACTACACTGGCACTGGGGATTTTTTTCCTTGCCGTTCTTGCTGGCGCGATCTATCTCGTGTACAAAAAACAAAAAGCACACGTACCAAAAGATCCCCCCCATGAACCGGCAGCCCTCCCGGCAAAGGCAACCATAATCTCGCGCAGGTCCCGTTCTCCCATAACCACACCGGTCATGACAACATCCGTTCCAGAAGAGACCGGACCTGAAATGCATTACCCGGCTACTTCCGACCAGAAATACTACTTCCCCCGGGAACTGGAGAACAAATATACGGATATCACGTTTGTCGGCAGGGGGGGCATCGCGTGGGTTTTTTCCGCGGTCCGAAAGACGGACGGGCTGAAAGTGGCAGTCAAGATCCCGATCAGTTTCGACGAGATGACGGGAAGATCGTTCTTAAACGAGATCAAGGCATGGGAAACATTGCGCCATGCGAATATTGTTGAAGTATTCGGGGTAAATATCCTGCCCGTGCCCTACGTGGAGATGGAGTTCGTGCCCGGCTCATTAGAGGAACTCAAAAAGCCGCTGCCCGTCTGGAAAGCAGTGCATATCATCAGGGGAATCACTGAAGGCATGAGGTATGCCCACGAACACGGGTTTATCCACCGCGACATCAAGCCGCACAACATTCTCGTAGATGATGATTGTGTACCGAAGATCACGGACTGGGGAATGAGCAAGGTGCTTGCGGCAGATGTAAAAAAATCCAGCATTGCCGGATTCTCGCTCTCGTATGCCGCCCCGGAACAGGTCTCTCCTTCGGAGTTCGGCCGGACTGATGAACGGACCGATATCTACCAGTTGGGGGTGGTCTTTTACGAAATGGTCACCGGCTCCATCCCGTTTGGCGGCGAAAGTATTGTCGAAGTGGGAAATGCGATCCTGCGTGAGAAGCCAATCGCCCCTTCAGAGTACACTGCCGATGCCGCAGCGGTTGAAAAGATTATTCTCAAATGCCTGGAAAAACATCCCGCTGACCGGTACCAGTCAGCGGCAGACCTGCTCGATGCTCTTTCCCGTTATCTTGACGAGGATGAAGAGTGAATGCATGAATGGATTTTATCTGGTTATACTATGCATTTTTTAAGGTGATTGTATGAGTGAAGGCCAAAAATACTATGAACCTGCACAGTGTGCGTCGTGTGAGGGATTCGGATGCACAGTCTGCAATAAAACCGGTACCGTGCTGGTCACTGCCCCCAAGCGGCCATGTCAGCATTGCGAGGGTGCCGGATGTATTTATTGCGGGTTTACCGGCTGGGCAGAACCCAAGAGCAAGTACGATTGAATTAAAATCTTATATCAGGAAAACTTTTCATCTATCCTTCGGGGAATAACACATTCTTCAAACCGTTTTGCAAAGTAACGATCGGTCATACCCGCAATAAAGTCGCGCACGAGTTCGGCATCCGTTGCAGTCTCCAGGTACCGTGGACTGGTCCAGCCGGTTTTTATGAAATCGGTAACAATTTTTGTGTCCTTCCGCCCTGATTCCAGGTCATCCAGATAGGTTTGAAACAGGGTCGCATACATCCGTTCTATTTTCGGCCGTTCGGCAGTAAGTTTTTCATTATTGTAGATGTGTGTCCGGCTGAACTGGCGGAGCCCGATCAGGGCTTTTTCGACCTCGCGGCTGTATGCGATGTATCCGCTGTTTTCACTGTCGCTGTTCTCCAGCAGGTCATAGATCAGCGTATTGATGATCTCGCGGTTGGAACTCCCCAAAACGTCAGTACTTTCTTCCGGTAAGGGTACAGAAGCATTGATCAGTCCAATCTCCCGTGCATCCTGGATATCCCGCCCGATATAGGCAATCGTATCAGCAAACTTGACCACGCAGCCTTCAAGGGTCATGGATGCCCCGCTTCGGATCCCATCGGCATTGTCCTGCACTTTCTTGTCAAACGCTGCCCAGCTCACGCAGGGAACGGGGGTGATATGGAGATCATCTGCCTCGCCATTGTGGCAGAGAATGCCATCCAGCACCTGCATGCTCAGATCACAATCCTCGATACGATCAAGGAACTGCACGCTCTGCACGTTGTGGAAAAATTTCCCGATATTGTACTGCTCGCAGAGCGCTGAAAGACAGGTCTCGCCAAAGTGGCCGTACGGAATATGACCGATGTCATGCCCGAGCGCGATGGCCTCAATGAGATCTTCGTTGAGACGCAGGCAGCGCCCGATCGTCCGGGCAATTTTTGAGACGAGCTGGACATGTATGAGACGGTGGGTGATGTGATCGTTTTCAACCAGGTAAAAGACCTGTGTTTTGTCAATATATCTCGAATATGCCCTTGTATGGATGATGCGATCGCCATCACGGGAGTAGGGGGAGCGGATATCTTCAGCCGTCCGGTTGTGACGGCGGATTGCATCGGCGCTGGTAGCTGCAAGGGGGGAGAGAAGAGATTCATGTTTCCCTGCCATCGTCCGGATGGCAGAATCAAGCCCCTTGTCCAGGGACCGCACCATATCCCGTTTTTTCATCCTGCACGTCTATCTGTGCCGGGATGTAATAATCCTGACGTACGTGATGGTACAAATTGTCGATGGGTTGAAACCTGTGCAGGACTTGCTGTATCTGGGGAAATGGCGTGCATTGTTTGAGGGATGGGATGATAGGGTAATTTGGAGAAACGGACATGAACAATTAAGTTCACACCCAAACCATGAAAATCGTTTTTATGATTCTCCCCCGCCTCAGGGCCTCACCGAGGCACGGCGGGGCAATGAGGTTTTAGTATTTTTTGTCATTGAACCGCCGCGGGGCGCCCTTCGGGGCGGCGGAGTTTATCGTATCTGGGGGTATGGGGGTTTCAACCCCCATTATAATTCCTGAAGGGGATAATTTAATATGAAAATACCCCCGGCAATTTTCATCTTGTATGCTTGTGGCACACCAGCATCATGTCTGTTTTCATGGGAAATACTCCCTGAAGGGAAAAAAACAAATCCAGTTACCCACCATTAAGCAGAATTTCGATATCCTTTGTGGATACTCTTTTCACCGGATAATGAACGAAAGTGCAAAAAATAATGCCCGTTGTGTCCTGCTGCTGCGCAGGGCTGGATTGCGAACGGTACTCCGGGCGGGTCGCTGCCGGTCGAGGCCGCGTTGCTATTCGAGAGGATCTGTCATGCGGACCCTCTCCCCGAGTAGAGGCTTAAGGAGACGGAAGAGAAACGGACCCTGGGAGTACATCAGGTCAAACGTGTGCCGGCGACCTCCCGCGTCTATCAAGAGAGTGTCTTGTGTGGAGTTTCGGGTCTCGCAGGTGATATCCACTCCTGCAATACCGGATATCGGGAGGAGGATGGAACCTGGAGCATTGGCAGTGATGGCATCGATGGGCATGGACAGGTACCGCTGCCACGGCCCGACTGCCCAGTCCTTAGCCTGGAAATGGGCGATCTCGTCGGGTGTCTCTTCAATGTTGCAGGACTCCAGCGTCATCTCGTCATCGGCATCGGACATTGCCTCATCGTTGTCCGGGTTCCACGTGCAGAAGATGAGGCGTTGTGGGGTGACAAGCAGGGTATAGTGGATCACCGAGATGAGGCCCTGCTCCAGGAACGGAACGATGCCGATAATTTGCTCCGGGCCGTCAGGAATGGCGGCTCCCTGCAATACGGGAGGTTGCTGCGGGGCTGGCGCAGGGCTGGCAGCAGGAGAGTTTGTCGGGACCATCCCGGCAACCGGGCTGCCGCAGTGACCACAGAACCGGGTATCTGGTACCAGGGGTTCACCGCACTCAGTACAGAATTTCTGGCCGTATGTCATTACAGATCGGTGAGCGGGCGGGTTATAAAAAGATGCAGTTTTTTTCCTGCCGTGCCCGGGGGAATGCCTTGTTCTGTCACAGGAGTCATGGGTAATTTCCACATCTTTATTGTCTAAGGGTGACAACTGGTACGAGTACACCATCAGAATTTATTCAAGGGATATCATGGCAAAGAACAATACCCAATCAAAAAATGCGGACGAGGAGTGCAAAAGCGAGTGCTCCAGCTGCGCGACTGCATCCAGCTGCTCATCGACAAAGAAGACAATGGCCGGCCTCCCGCCAAAAGCTGCAATTGATGTCAAACACGTCATCATGGTGCTGAGCGGTAAAGGGGGCGTGGGAAAATCCACCGTTTCGGTTAATCTTGCATATGCCCTCTCAAACCATGGTAAGAAAGTGGGTCTTCTCGATCTCGATATGCATGGCCCCAATGTCCCCAAGATGCTGGGCATCGAAGATCACAAACTTGCGATGATGGACGATAAAATAGAGCCGGTTCGTGTCACCGGCATGTTATCTGTTCTTTCAATGGCGTTCCTGTTACCCGATACAAGCACCCCGATCATCTGGCGCGGGCCGATGAAGATGGCGGCAATCCAGCAGTTCCTGGGTGAAGTGAACTGGGGGCCGCTTGACTACCTGGTCGTCGATCTCCCGCCAGGCACCGGTGACGAAGCGCTCACGATCGCCCAGCTTGCACCGAACGTCCGGGGAGCAGTCATTGTGACAACCCCTCAGGATGTCGCCACGATGGATGCAAGAAAATCAGCGAAATTTATCGAGAAACTGGGGCTTCCGGTCATCGGGATTATCGAGAATATGAGCGGCATGCTCTGCCCCCACTGCGGTGAGGAGATCGATCTCTTCGGCAAGGGTGGCGGCAAAAAGATTGCCGAAGAACTCAGGGTGCCGTTCCTTGGGGCAATACCGATCGATATCGAGATGCGCAAGGCAGGCGATGAGGGGCGACCGTTTATCATCAGGCGTGGCAGCAGCGACAGCCCGACATGGACTGCCGTTGATAAAGTAATGGAATCGCTCATCGGCGTTGTCGAGGGATAAACGATGGACTACCTGCGGATTCTTACCGGGAAGGAAAAGCCACTTCCGATCTACACGGGGATCATCGCCTGCCTGGAGAACCCGCTGGCATTTCCCGACCTGATCGAACCGGTCTACCGGGAAGCGATGAACATGGACGATGATACACTCGACCGCTTCCGGTTCTCCTTAATACGGCTCCAGCTGTACTCAGATATTCACCGGAATGAGGACCTGGAAAAAGCCATGCACATCAAGTATGTTGCGCAGGTGCTCGAAAAAGTGGTCTATGGCACCCTGATCATGGAGCGCGAAGACCTCACCGCTGAGTGATTTTTTCCCCGACCACAACACTCTTATCGGGGTGCACATGCACTGGTGATACCTATATGTGCACACCCGCGAAACACTAGTTACACTACTAATCTGTAGCAACGGTTTTAGTTCCCAGTGCATAAGAATATCAATAATTTTACCTTGGGAGAATAGCAATGACATCACGCATGCAATCCCCGCACACGACCTGTCCGGGGTGCCAGGAAGAGGTTTTCCTTGACGAACTCGTAGGGGGCAAATGCCCGCTCTGCGGCTGCTCGTTAGAGGAATTCGATGAGGCATTCGGGGAGTATGAAGGCATCCTCGATCGCTCGGATCTCTCGTGGCTGATCTTCAACTACTTTGTCTTCAAAAAATTCGTTGACTTAGGAGTGCCACCCCACCAGATCATGGAGTTTGTCGCAGTCTACGAGCAGAACGCGGAGAAGCCCCCGGAAGACTGGAACAGGACCGCCTTTACCCTTGAGATTCCCATGAGCCGGTGGGACCGGATCCGGCCCAAATATTGTGCAAGCTGTAAAAAACTCTTCTTTAAAGGCGGGAAGAAACAGATCAAAGGCGACATGCGCAAGGCAGCAATCGCAGTTGAGTACGTCTGCGACAAGTGCTGAACGCACTTTTTCTTTTTTTATAAAATCAAATGGCAAGTAATTTATTGAATTGACTTTTACGCTTTGTATGAAATGTGGCGGGTATTGGCATTTCCTCATTCTCGTCCTATTGATATTATTCTTGACATGCCCCGCGTATGCCAACATGATAATAAAACCAACAGTGTCACGTTTTTTCTTTGAAAAAGACGGAATGCCCTATAATCAATCGGTAACATTCACTGTCACCTGCTATCATTTTCTCCCAACTGCGGTTCAGATTGATCAACCCTCAGGTCCGACAGATGGTAACACGCTCAGGGAGAAGACCCTGTCATTTTCCGGGACCTGTCTTTATTATGGATGTCCTGTCGAAGATCTGACGAATTATGTGAAATTTAATACGAATGCTTGCGATTTAGAAGGTCGGACAATGGGACAACCGTTTGTCTTCAGGAATTTTTCGAATATCCCGGCAATGTATTGTATTGATCCATTGTATCAGTACGATGTCCGCAAGAGGGACCTCTCCAATTACACCTATTACAAATTCACCCCGGAATATCAAGACTGTATGAAAAGAATTCAACCCTTAAAAGACCAGTGCCGTCAGTACACTTATGCCTATACATGCGGTCTGAATACATCTCGTGAATGCGGGGGGTATACGATCGTGGGAGATGAAGATGTCAATTATGATGATGCGGATGCATATATACAATGCATCGCTCCCTTTGATAAAGAAAAGGAGACTTGTGAGCACTATCTTTCACCGGTCGATCCCTCCTCAATGATGTTCACAAAATACAATTACACGCCTTCACGCTATTGTGAGTCCCGATTTACGATTCCCTCCTATATCGAGACTCCCGCTGAAACCCCAAACCTGACCCGGCAAAAACAATATCCATCGCTCACCCCCTACATCACCCAAACAGTGACTCCCTCACAATCCCACACTCCTGAAATTACTCCTTCATCAACCGTTCCCCTTTACACTCCGACAAGTCCCGTCGCCTCCCTCTACTGCAGCATCGTACAGTTCCTTGGCGGGAGGTGCGAGTGATGAGAAAATCCAGTTTATTTTTATTAATCAGCCTATGTGCAACGGCAGTTCTCCTTTCCCCGGCTCTTGGAAATCCGCTGGAACCTATGGCAATGACCAAAGTCTATATCGACCAGACTAATATACCCGTCAATGGAACAGTAACATTTTCAATGAATTGTTACGGGCGGTATACTCAGCTTCCTTGGACAAAGAATACAACTGAAAAGACGGATTCCTCAAATGACCTCGAAATGGTCTCAACATTTTCCGCTACATGTCCTGAATATGGCTGCGTCGTTTATCAGTATGTCCCATCCTCATTTTATGTAAATATCTCCTATTGTGATCTGGAAGGGATTTATGTAAAAAAACCCTTCAGTATCAAAAATTTTTCCCGGTCCCCATTGCCGAACTGTCAATACAAACCGCAATACGATGATGTTGATAGGAAATATTACTATCAGACATTACCGGGTTACGACTCCTGCAAGTTCCGGTATGAAGAATGTGATCAGTTCCTCATGAAACTGGATGAAAATAAATCACACACCGACCCGGCTTTTACACCTGAATATGATCGGTGTTGGGATGCAGTCTCTTCAAGAGGTAAAGCATGTCAGCAAGCTCACAGAATTAAACTTAACGAGACTGATCTGATACGAGATCCTAATGGGGACATTGTCTATCATTTTTGCGAACTCCGGTTCAGTATCCCATCAGATAATGTGACTCCTATAGAAGTAACGTCAGTTCCGACGACGATGAATGCCGTATCCCATAGTCCGGTTACCTCGCTCTACTGTAGCATCCTGAACTTCTTCGGAGCCAAGTGCTGACATGCTGTATGAGACCTACTTTTTACTGGCGCTCGTCACGACTTGGGTCATCGAAATCTCCATCCTTATAGCGCTCATCCGCTTCGTCTTCCGGGATAAGACCTTACCACTGGCAAGGATCACAGGTGTCGGGGCGCTCTGCACTGCCCTCACCCTCCCCTATCTCTGGTTTATCCTGCCACCGTACGTGGACGCGGCATATTACATACTGATCGGGGAGACGCTGGTCTTCCTCGTGGAAGCAGCCATCCTCAACCGGGTTCTGGGGCTGGAGCTGAAGCGTGCGTTGGTCTGTTCGTTCATCATGAACGCAGCCTCATTCCTGTTGGGGTTGTACCTTCTCTAAAACAGGAGGAATACCGGCATGTTTTTTAATGCTGGTACTGGAAATCCAGAATGCTACCCATTTGAACATCCACCCATGCGACTGCAGGTTGTGCAGAACGGTTCGCCCGGATGACATCATCATCAAACGTAACTTTCCAAGCAAGGGGGATAGTGCCGGGCCGGGGCGTAATTTCGGAATACTGCGGGTCCTTCCACCGGATTTCTGCTGATATGATACGGAGTCCGTTCACCGATTCCGGGTACGTTTCTTTTGCCTGTTTGAGAACTGCAAAGGTGGCTTCACGTTTCAGTACAAGCTGTTCAGACATTGTGGAAAAGGCAATGTCCGGAGCGTTCCAGTGCCGTTCGTAAGCCGTAATTTCACCGTTCACAGCATCGATACCGACGAAAAACCCTTCAATATCGCAGGGAATTGCGTTTACGATCCGGTTGTAGGTAAAGAGGTACTGGCCGGCAATGGGATCCGAGGGGGAACCTAAGGAGGAATACCGGCTTTCGCTCATGTTGATCGCAACCGGGCCGTTCTGGTTGGAGATATAGCGATCCGCATTTTTCTGTGCGGTCGATATATCGAGTACGGGTTCTGCCGGCCTCCCCAGATTCTGGATTGCCAGGGTAAACGATGATATCTGCCCTGTTTCGGCATCCAGAGAACCAGTCACGAGGGGAGTTGACTTTTTTACCAGCGCAAAATTCCAGGTCCTGCCAGAATCAGTGCTGGCAATATACCGCACCCTGACGGAGTCAGGCTGGATTGCGGGGAAGGCTTTTCTTGCGAGATCCTGTGCTTTCGCTGGGGGGATACGGGCATTTTCCTGACCGGGGGTGTAGGGATCACCACTCACCGCATCTTCAAAAACCATGACACCGGTTGCCTGCGATAAATCCGCAGGCTGGATCGCGAACTCGTAGAGCAGGTGACCGGCATACCGGTCCGTGAGATTTGCACTGATCAGCCGGTAGGTTTCGGCAGGATAGTCGAGCCGGAGGAATGATACCGCGTTGTCCAGAAGGAGCATATCCGGTGAGCGGAGAACGGAAATTCCCGCCCCCATAGCATAACCCGGTGTAACAGCAACGGTTACGTCCACTACAGGTGCCGGGGTTTGTCCCGTTATAACAGGCGTGGGAGTAACCGGGCTTTTTATTGGGGTCGGGGATGAAGGGCCCGAGAGCATTCCGCTGAGCAGGAGACAGGCGGCGATCAAAACGACAAACACTATGCCAACAGCCACCAGTTTTTTATAAATACGGCGTTGCTTCTTTGCATTCATCTGCTGCCGGTAACGTGCCGGAAGATACGTTGCATCGGGGTCATCGGGACGGGTGCTCACTGCGGGTGCCTCGTATGAAATACTGTTAGTATATATTCTGCAACAGGTAAAAAAAGACAACCGGTTGGCAAGCTCTGAATACCAGAAGAGATGGCCGCGTTTTTTGCAGTAACAATGAGCAGCTGTTCAGCCTGCAGGTTCCACCGGCGGATTCCTGAAAAATATAGCTATGACAATGAACGGGAGGAAATACAGGAGATCCAGGTACCGGGCCCCGGAAAATACCATGATGATCCCTATCCCTGCAACAGCCGGCGGAACTAAGCACTTATGGAAAAGAAACTGAGCATCACGGTCTGTAAGCCCGGGGTCTAACAGTTCCGGTCTCGATCTCGCGTAATACCATAAATATGCGAGAATCACCCCAAGCATCAGGTAATTAGCCTGGAAGAAAAAATCGGCAAAGGGAAAATTCTGGCTCAAACCGGTGAATGCAGAGGTGAACGGGAGCATGACGATGGCCATCAGTGCCAGCATGTGGACATGGAGAAAATGATAATCATAGGTCTTCATGCGGTGGAACATCTGGAAGAACAGCATCCAGAACATTGCGAGAAGGATAAATATTCCCACAAAATCGATGACAGTCAGGATCGATTTACCAAAAAAATTTCCAAATGTCAGCATATCGGTAATGGCACCTGGATCCGGCATCAGGATATTTCGTGCAAGCAGGGTCATCGTGAATGCAAAGATGCCATTGGTGATACGCTCAAGGTTGACCTTGCTGATCGGCTCATATATTGCCATAGTACTTTTATTCCTTAACGAATTGTGACTGGTACTGGCATTATCTCTTTCGTTTTGACGCAGAGATCTGTGAAACCTGGTTAAAATTATCCCTTCCGAAATTATGATGGGTATAGATCTAAATAAAATGAATTAAAAAAAATTTGCATTGCAGAAACCTTTTTTCACGTAATATATTGCCCCCGAGAGTATTCATGACAGTCGAGCCACAGGGACCCATGGATATGAGATATCCATAGTAGCGTCAGAGTTTTCTAAATGATTTCGACAGAGCAAAAGTTTTACACCGACGAAGCAACGAGCAAAAAAAATTAATACGTCCTGCCAACCAGCGTTGCCTTGCCCGGCTTGCCGCAGACAATGCAGGCGCCTTCCGTTGCGGAGACGTATTGCGACCGGACATTGGTTCCGAGAATACTTGCGCTGGTCTTCTCTTCAATAACATCGCCGCATCCCTTGTTCTGGCACCACGACACAACTGCCACTTTTCCCTCGTTGAGCGCTGCGTCCAGTGCATCCATTGAGGCAACGGTGCAGAGATGGGATTTCGTGTGCTCCTCGGCACGTGACCGGATGGCTTGGGTTATCTCACCCAGCACGCGGGTCACGCCTTCATTCACGGTAGCAAGCTCGATCTGGGTCTTCTCGCCGGTCCGTTTCACTGCCATGACCTTGCCGGCATCGAGATCTCTCGGCCCGAGCTCAAGCCGGAGCGGGACACCACGGAGCTCCCACCAGTAATATTTCGCACCGGGGCGCATGTCCCGGGTATCGATCTTTACCCGGAAACCGGCAGCGATCAGATCGTTTTTCAGTTTTTCTGCTGCTGCGAGCACGTCCTCATGGCGTTTTCCGATGGTGATCGGGACGATGACTGCCTGTACCGGTGCAGCAACGGGGGGGAGGATGAGCCCCTTGTCATCGCCATGCATGCTGATGAGGGCGGCTATGCTGCGCTCCGAGATGCCGTAGCAGGTCTGGCTGCCAAATTTCTGCTCGCCGTTCTTGTCTTCGAAGGTGATCGAGAATGTCTTTGAGAAGTGCTCGCCGAGATGATGGACGGTGCCGATCTGGAGGGTCTTGCCATTGGGCATGATCGCGTCGACTGCCATTGTGTAGTCCGCGCCGGGGAACTTGTCCCAGTCGGGGCGTTTTGAGATGATGATCGGGATGCAGAGGCCATCGTAGAACTCGCAGGTAAGCCCGAGCTCGTATTCTACCTGCGCTTCTGCCTCGTCCCACGTCGCATGCACGGTGTGCGACTCCATAAACGAGGTGATCTCGCGGAGACGGATCAGCGGGCGGGTCTGCTTGGTCTCGTACCGGAACGTGTTGACGATCTGGTAGTATTTCATCGGGAGATCGGCATGTGATCGGAGCCAGAGGGCATACATCGGGTAGATGGCAGTCTCGCTGGTCGGACGGAGCGCGAGCTTGACCTCGAGCGGTGTCGTGCCCCCGTGGGTAACCCAGTAGACCTCGTCTTCAAATCCCTTGATATGCTCGGCCTCTTTCATGAACTCCTGTTCCGGAATGAGCAGGGGAAAGAGGGTCTCTTCATGATCCCGGTCGAGCAGGTTGCGCAGCTGTGCGTACACATGCTTGCGGATCGCAAACCCGTACGGGTACCAGACATAGAGTCCCTTGACCGGGTAGCGGACATCCATAATTTCGGCCCGCCATAGAATATCGTTATACCATGCAGAAAAGTCCCCTTTTTGCGGCAGGGTGCCGGTGTCGTCGTCCATGATGCTGATCCTGTTTTAAGCTACTAATTGTATGATTACCGGCGTAATAAAAGCCTCGACACATGCGGCGACTACCACGAGCGGCAACACATACAGGAGAAAAATGCGGGCCAGTTTCTGTGCCTCGCCCGCGGTATCCCCCCCGCCATAGTATTCTGCTATGAGCGCCTGGGCGAGCAGGATCCCAAGAGCTCCTGAAATGATGAAGGCCGGGATCTCAAAGATACCATGCGGGAGGAGTGCTGCGGCAAGGAATATCCATGAATGATCCTCGTGGATGATCTGCATGATTGCGCCTATCACAATCCCGTTTAAGCTCATGATGAATATCGTGAGGATGCCAAAGGATACCCCTCCCAAAAAAAGCAGGATACAGGCCTCAAAGTTGTTGATAAAGAGCTTGAGGCAGATCTCAAACGAATTGTTTCCGATGAACTGGCCGGCAACTTCCTTTTCAAAGAGGTTCATGAGATTTTCGCCAACTTCAGGGTTCTGCAGGGTGCCTACCCATCCTACCGTGAGTGTGGCACAAAAAAGGAGAAAGGTGATGATGATCGCATTGGTGAGCGGCGAGTTAGACATACAGGACCATCCGTACCATGTCACGGATTCCCGGTGCAAAACCAACAACGATCATGGCAAGCAGTACGAGATGCCAGAAGGCCGGGTTCGCCTCCTTCCGGTAGAGCTGCATAATGTAAATTGCCGGGAACAGGACAACCAGTTTTAAGGGAAACATCACAAACGCGGTCCCGGTCAGGTTTATGAGACCGGAGCCGACTACGTGCTGTTCGATATACTGGACCGAGGGGTGCAGGTCAATGCCATAACTTGTCGCGCTTGCGTCAAGCAACTGGCCGAAGAGAAGGGTGATGTAGAGCGGATCGGTTACGTACTTCCACGATAACACGTAGCGCATAAACGCCCATACCAGCACCGTGGCGGTGAGTGCCATCAGGGGGATGATGGCAAGGACGAAGAGGTCAATATGGGTGTGATTGATTCCCCATGCCAGCAGCACGAGCGAGACTATAAACACTGCCATGATCCCGGCAAACACGTAAAACGTGAGGAAACTTTTTGTCAGTCCCTGGAGGGTGAGGTACCGTGAGAGGAACAGCATCGCTATCGTGAAAAAAAAGAGCACGAAATAGATCAGGGGAGTCACGAGAAGGAACTGGAAATCCCCCGTTAACATACCCGTGTCCTGAACGACCCGCAGGACACCCCCCAGCACGACATAGGGAAGAGTGGCAAGGATGAAAGATGCATTAATCTCAAAGCCTATATCGGAAAGCCAGGTTGATTGTGACATCCAGCGATAGAGCAGATAAATCCCGAGAACAAGAATAATGGCATAGGTGAGCGTATCAACAACATTATAGGGTTGTCCCATCCGGATGGGATCGATGTAGTATTTGTATATGAAATCACTAATCATCCATGATCTAGAATGAGCGCCGATGCAATAAAATTACTCAAACCCAAAGTTTTTGACAAGTCCAAGTGGATGCAGCTTCCCCGGGATGTCGTGATCGGCCATGATGTGCTCGGGCAGCTCCCCGCGGTCTGCGAGGATCTCAAACTGGGAAACTCCGCTTTTCTCATCTCGGGTAAAGGCACGATGAATCTGGCCGGCGGGCGGGTTAAGATGATCCTTGATAAGGATTACGACGTTACCCCCTTTCTTGCAGAAGAGATCAATATTGCGGTTATAAAAGAGGCAGAGATCGCTGCTGCGGATGCGGATTTCCTCATCGGAGTCGGGGGCGGGCGGGTGATCGATACCGCAAAGATCGTATCGTACAATCTCGATCGGCCGTTTATCAGCATCCCGACAGCCGCATCCCATGACGGTATCGCCTCTGCACGCGCATCGGTGCCTACGGTGGAGGGGCATGCCTCGCTGGAAGCGCAGCCCCCCATGGCAATCATTGCAGATACGGGTATCATCGCGTCCGCCCCGCACCGGCTTCTCGCGGCCGGGTGTGCGGATGTGATCTCGAATTATACAGCAATCCTTGACTGGGAGCTCGCCCACCGGGTGAAAGGCGAACCGATGAGCGAATATGCCGTCACGCTCTCGAAGATGACAGCCGAGATCCTTGTTAAGGATGCGCACCTTATCAAACCGCACCAGGAGCAGTCCGCATGGATTGTCATCAAAGCGCTCGTGTCGAGCGGGGTTGCGATGAGCATTGCCGGTTCATCGCGCCCGGCAAGCGGCGGGGAGCACAAGTTCTCCCATGCGCTCGACAAGCTTGCACCGGGCAAGGCGCTGCATGGCGAGAGCTGCGGGATTGGCACCATCATCTCGATGTACCTGCACGGCGGGGACTGGCGCGGTATCCGGGCATCGTTAAAGATGATCGGGGCCCCGACAACTCCGGCAGATCTCGGGATCGATGATGCCGTTGCCGTCGAAGCATTACTGATGGCAAAGACTATCCGTCCCGAGCGCTTTACAATATTCGATATGGGCCTCACACGGGAATCCGCGGAAAAACTCGTGCAGATGCTCTACAAGGAGTGAGTGGCATTGTCAGAAACAAAAACAAAGGTTACGCTGGTGGGAACGGTGCTCGCAAAACCGAATGTCGAGTTCATCTATGAGGGTGAAATTGCGGAGTGCGATACCTGCAAGGTGAAAAAAGCGTGCCACAACCTCCAGAAGGGACGGAAGTACCGTATCGTCACGGTCAGGTCCACGCACCATGATTGTCCGGTTCACCTGAACGGTGCTACAGCAGTCGAGGTGATGGAAGCGCCGATCACTGCGCTTATCAATGCCGATATGGCGATCGTCAACTCCAAGATAAAAACCGAGCTTTCCTGCAACAAGTCCGATTGCCGGAGTTATCCGCTCTGCCGGCCGGATGGTGTTACGGACGGCGAGAAGTATGTTGTCGTTGATGTGCTGGGAAATGCTCCCAACATCTGCGACAAGGGCCGTGCGCTGAAGCTGGTCGAGATAAGGCCGGCGTGATGGTTTTTAAAGAAAGTCAATGTTTCACTTTGTTTTTTATAAAAGTTCATAGGTTCAACGGCGATGAACCGCGTTTCTTTCATGCGGTCGCATCAACCGACCTCCCGCACAAGAGGCTGACTGTGTCGCCTCTTGAAGGGCGTTATCATAATCGCCCGCCACGTAGGCTATATCGTTCTATCCTAAATTTGCGGACAGTCTGTAACTTAATCCCGCCACGAAGCGTGCTGGAGTGATGTCGAGCCCGAATGGCTCACACCTCAAGGCTACTGTAGACTAATTCTGAATGGAACGTCTGATGCTCATAAAGGCCCCCAGGCTCATATAGAATAAGTCACAGTAAACCAGTAGAGAAGTTCAAGTAGTGTATCAAACAACGGCGAAATGTAGATGGAGTTTTCAAATACCATGCCTTCGAATAGTTCTAAATAGTGAATAATTATTATTTTGTTTTATATGAACCCTAATTCCACTTTGACTCCAAAGGCAACTTCTTTGTTTAGAGGAACTGCTTTATCCAAAAAAAGTCGTGGCTTAAATGATTTTGATGATATTCCACCTTGGAGATTTTTATCATTTGGATGGAAATGGGCTATTGATGTATTGTTAAAAGAAGCGAAGACTGGTGTTTGCACGTCAGATCGTTGTTATCCTATATTATATGTATTTCGTCAATACTTGGAAATTAAGTTGAAGGAATTGATTATTACTCTAGAATTAGAACTACATTCAAAGATTATCGATGAAGAAAAATTAAAAAAAAAATACGGTCACGATATTAAGAAGCTTTGGGATTATTGCGACAAATTGTTAATGGAATGGTTAAGCTCCATGGAACCAGAACCAGATAATTTTGAATGTAACCGTACAAATCTAGCTAATTTCAAACGTGTTAAATTTTATATTAACGAGATTTATCAAAAAGACCCTAAATCATTTGCCTACAGATATCCACAAATTGCTGAAAAATATACTGTTGATATGAATCATTTTTACGAAAATGCCATGTGGGTAACCAAGTATCTTGAAGGTGTTTCGGATTGGATAGAAACGATACAAGATTTGAGAAATGAAAGTTGTGCTGATTGTGATGATATATGTTAATGCGTGGGAAAAACAAGAATCAGACAATGTGTTTTAAAGTACTGTTATGGAAATTTGAACTTAAATCAAATTATTTTGTGTAAATAATTAACAATTAATTGTGTGTTATTTAAAAAAATCATAATGTGTTTTTTTCAGATGATAACACAAAAAGACAAAGTTTGTCGATGTTTACTTTAAATCTCTTTAAAAAACAATCATCCTTAAATAGAAATGGTCTTTTCCGATAAGATGACGAATGAACCTCATTCTACAATTGCGATGAACGCCGCCGCCCCCGACGGGGCGCCCCCGCGGCGGATCAATGACGGAAAATCTCTGAACCCCTCATTGCCCCGCTGTGCCTCGGAGAGGCCCTGAGGCGGGGAACCATCGTTAATCGGTTTATATAAACGGGTCTGATATCAACTTGAAGAGTCCATGCCGATTTAATAAAAAATGGTTTTGGGAAATTGGTTCAAATCAACTGAGCTTTGATTTGAAATTTTCAGGCAGACTTTGATTTTAAAATTTTAACCAGACCTTGCTTATAAAATTTCAATCACACTTTGATTTTAAATTTTCAACCAGACTTTGCTTAAAAGAAATAAATCAAAGCTTGCTTAAAAAATTTCAATCGACCCCCCAACCCCTGCTTGAAAACTGTTCAGAGATCAATCAAACTCTGCTTGAAAATTTCCAAACGCGATCCGTTTCATGCTCATTTAACCAGTAAAGAGTAAAAATCTCGCGCCCATCCGACGTGAACCCGCTCCGGCATCTCACCCAAACAGCTCATCAGGATACTCAGCCGGATCAACCAGACTATGCTTGAAAAATTTCAATCACGTACGCGATCGCGGTTGAAAATAATTTCCGGAACAATCGGATCTTGATTGAAAAAAAACAACCAGACTTTGATTTTATTTTTTCAACCAGACCCTGCTCAAAAAATTTCAACCGGACTTTGATTTCAAAATTTTAATCACACTTTGATTTTAAAATTTAAACCAGACTTTGATCTTTTTTATTTCATCAAACCCTGATTGAAAAATTAAAACCAGACTTCAATGAAAAAACCGGACCGCAACCTGCCAGAGCAATTCACGTACTCTCAGCATTCAGCCACACCCGCTCCGCCAGCCGCACCAGCCCCTCATACCCCTCCAAATCAGCACACCACCGTTTTGGGATCGCATCCATCCCCCAGTACGCTCCCGCCAGTGCACCACAACACGCACCAACCGTATCTGCATCCCCGCCAAGATTGATCGCAGACAGGATCGCCTGCTCCAGCGTCTTTGCATGCATGAAACAATGCAGGGCCGCATGCGAGCACAACACGCTATCTAAGGAAGGGTCCGGCTTATGCTCATCAAAAGAGCCAAGCATTGCATGCACTTCCGGGTCCGTGCAGAGCGATCGTGCATGCCGGAATGCCCGCGACCGGGACATCCCCCGCACCATGTCGCTGACCATCACATTAAGAAACGCGGAGCAGTGGCCGGCAACCGGGTCAAAGTGGGTGAGCCGCGAGCAGGCCATGCTCATCGCATATACTTCAGGAGCGGGATAGAAGATCCCGAGCGGGAACCCCCGCATCACGCTGCCGTTCGTCCGGCTGCCGCCACGTCGCTGGTGCACGAGCCATGCAGCATGGTGCGGCAGGGTCCCGGTTTTGACCAGATCAAAGAATAATGATGATGTGGGACCGTACCATTCCGGGCGTTTTTCGTACCCGGAAAATAACCGAGATATAAGGTCTTTTTGGTTGAATCCCCTGCATGCAGCGAGCGATTCTGCAACAGCCATGGCCTGTAAGGTGTCGTCGGTGATCGCACCCTTTTTTCGGAAATTACGCCCACCGGGACGCATATCTGTCACCCACGCTTCAGATTGCAGAGATCCCTCAAAAGGCGCACCCAACGCGTCCCCCATTGCGAGCGCAATTAACGATCCTACGTGCCGCATGTTTCCAGATATAAATGTCATCAAAAAGCTATATGTGTTGTCCACAAAAGAGTATCTTTCTGGAGAAGGTGATAGTGTGCAAAAAGAAGAGTTGCTACATTTACATATGCTTATGATTCACATCAAGAAGTATTACGAAGGCATCACCAACGAGGAGATCGGGACAGAACGTTATGCCTCGCTGGAAATCTCTCCTGTTCATATTCATAAAGACAAAAAAGCCCACAAAGACGCTCTCCTCACGCTCGGGGATGAGATTGTTTCCCATATCCACGGCAAACCGCTGCCTGTGGTGAACTATTCTTCAGAGACTGCATCGCAAAAAGTTGCGGCAGAACATTAATCGTTATGGATGAGGCGCTGGCATTCCGGGAGATGATCTCCCGTATCCTCACCCTACCGCCCGGTGATGAAGCGATTGTTGCGGTAAAGATTGACGTCTGCAAGAAGTACCGGCTCTCCGCGGTGCCGAAAAACTCTGCCATTCTTGCAGCTGCCGGACCGGAGGAGAAAAAGATCCTGCGGAAGATCCTGCTGGTCAAACCCACCCGCACCCTTTCGGGAGTTGCACCGGTTGCGGTGATGACCTCGCCAGCACCCTGTCCGCACGGCAAATGCCTCCCCTGCCCCGGGGGGCCGGAACATCCCTACCAGTCCCCCCAGAGTTATACCGGGGAAGAACCGGCTGCTCTCCGGGCCCGGGAGCATAACTATGATCCGTTCATGCAGGTGCATGCCCGGCTCGAACAGTTCGAGCTGCTCGGGCATCGCGTGGACAAGGTGGAACTGATCGTCATGGGCGGGACCATGACTGCCCGCCCCGCGGAATACCAGGAACAGTTTGTCGCCCGCTGCATCGAGTCGATGAATACGTATCCCGGGGGCACTCCGGCACCCGTCCCCCCCGATGTCGTGTCTGTTGAGAATGATAACGAGCGGTCTGCAATCCGCTGTGTTGCGATCACGTTCGAGACCCGTCCGGACTGGTGCAGGCGTGAGCACATCGACCGGATGCTGAGCCTGGGTGTCACGAAAGTGGAACTGGGTGTCCAGCATGTGGACGATGCGATCCTTACCTATAACCGGCGCGGCTGCACGGTAGCCGATACGGTAGAGGCCAATACGCTGCTCCGCGATGCCGGGCTCAAAGTCGGGTTCCACATGATGCCCAACCTGCCCGGCTCAACGCTCGAATCCGATAAACTGATGTTCGAGACGATCTTTTCCGATCCCCGGTTCAAGCCGGACTTTCTCAAGATTTACCCCACGCTCGTCACCCCGGGCTCCGAGATCGAGGAGCACTGGGAGCGGGGGATCTATTCGCCCTACAAGGAGAATGAGTTGATCGAGCTCATCGCATATGCAAAAACCCTCATCCCCGAATTCGTCCGGCTCCAGCGGATCCAGCGGGATATTCCCGCCAAGCTGATCGTTGCCGGCTCCCGGCATTCCAACTTCCGGCAGCTGGCCCAGAACCGGCTGAAAGCCACCGGCAGGAAATGCCGCTGTATCCGCTGCCGCGAGATCGGCCGGCTCCCTTCGATCGTTGAATCCGACATGCGGGTGAAAAAGTACGAGTGCTGCGGCGGGACCGAGCATTTCATCTCAGCAGTATCCGGAGATTCCCTGATCGGGTTTACCCGTCTCCGCTTCCCCTCGAAGGTTTACCGTCCCGAACTGGAGAATGCCGCCCTTATGCGGGAACTCCATGTCTACGGCAGCCTTGTACCGGTTGGCAGGGATGCAGATTCCGAGGAGTGGCAGCACCGGAATTACGGGCGGGCCCTGCTTGCCCTAGCAGAAGAGACTGCGATAACGGGTGGATACTCCCGGCTTGCGATTATGAGCGGTATGGGGGTGCGCCCCTATTACCGGCGGCAGGGCTATGAGCGTGCAGGGCCCTATATGGTTAAGGAGCTGCCATGAACCCGGCAACAACTGCATTTGTACGGCAGCGGTTTACTGAGTACTACCGGAAAACCGTGCTTGTTGCACCACCGGCACTCGAGCAGCGCGAATGGGGATTTGTACTCTTCAATCCCGGTGCATCCGAGATGCGCATGCGACGGCACGTGGGATTTTCCGGCCGGGATGAACTGTTCGAATATCTCAAAAATGTTGTGCCACAGCACACCTATTACTCGACTGCCTATTACGAGACACCGGATGCCGGCACCATGGCGGACAAAGGCTGGTGCGGGGCAGACCTGATCTTCGATCTCGATGCGGATCATATCGTGCGGGGGGCGTATGACCTGATGCTTGCCCGGGTAAAAGAGGAGACCGAAAAACTCCTCGCCATCCTTCTCGATGAATTCGGCATGGATCCCAGGACCATCGAGCTGGTCTTTTCCGGAGGCCGGGGATACCATGTCCATGTCCGGGATCTCGCGTTCCGTAACTGGGGTAGCGCAGAGCGCCGGGAACTGATCGATTATGTCTGTGGAATCGGGATCGACCCGGCGGTAATGCTGACGGGAAAGAATACACAAGTGCCGGGCTGGCCGAACCGGTACCGGGCTGCACTTACGGAGTACCTCCAGTGGATCGGATCCCTGCCCGAGCCGGAAGCGATGGCACATCTCACCGGCATGGAAGGGATCGGGAAAGAGTCCGCGATCACGTTTTTAAAAAAGCGGGAGGAGATCCTTGCCGAGATCGCACGTCATCCCTCGGCCAGTATCTTAAAAACAAACCGTGTCCTGTCCGTTGTCGTCGCCCAGCAGGAAGGCGAGTTCAAAAAACGAGTGCTCGCCCGTGCAGCCCTTGCTGATGAACCGGTTACTACGGACACAAAACGGCTGATCCGCCTGCCCACATCCCTGCATGGCGGGAGTGGTATGCGGGTGCAGCCGCTCGAGCTCCGCGAGCTGCATACATTCGACCCGCTTACTGACGCTGTGGTCTTCGGGACCCGGGATATTAAGGTGGACTGCCGGTTTGCGCTTAAGATGCCGATGCTCGGAAGTGCTTATGAGCTCCAAAAAGGCATCATTACAGTACCGGAAGCAGTCGCCGTATTCCTCTGCTGTCGCGGCATGGCAGAGATTGCCTGAGGTACCTTAATGACGCTTGATGATCTGCGCAGTATCCTGCTTTCAGAGCGGGAGACGGGAAGGCTGACAGCAACCGCCCCGGATATTTTTGAGCGCGGGCATGAAGAGCTCTCATCGCTCATGGCTAAGGTATACAAGCTTGACGATCCCCTGTCAGATGAAGCCCGTTCCTTAATCGAAGAAACCCTGGCGATAAAAGAGACGCTTCATGATCTCTTTGCGATTCGTTCCCGCAAGATCCTTGCCCTGACGATCATGCATGCCGAGGGCAATTATTATGATCGCGAGGAAGTGAAACGCACCATTCCTGCCGAGCGGGAGATGTTTGACCAGATCACCGCAGCGATCGAACAGTGCCAGGGCACTCTTTTGTATAATGTTCCCCCGGTCCCCGTGACTGCGGAAGATGATGTCGATGAAAGCGGTGAGCCGGAACCCGTATCTGAAGATACGGGTGCTCCCGCAGTTCTCGTTGCGGCCCAGCACAAGGCACACCTGCCCCATACACACCCCTGTGTATTAGTCCGCGCACTCGAAAATATGGAATCGTTCATGGGAGTGGATGGGAGGATTTATACTCTTTCAAAAGGAGATATAGTGACGCTTCCCGAGCGGAATGCTGCGGTCTTAAGTGAACGCAACATAGTCTTAAATATCAATCTTAGCAAATAATATTGGTATTCTATATCCAACTTATCGGTGAAAATTTTATGAAAATGCCAGCGAAATTCAACACCTATTGCCCTTTCTGCCGGAATCACCAGATTCATGAGGTTGAGAAGGTAAAGAAAGGCAAAACAACCGGCCTCCACTGGATCGACCGCCAGAAAGCACGCAGGGGTAAAGTAGGCAACATGGGTAAATTCTCCAAGGTGCCCGGCGGCGACAAGCCGACGAAGAAGATCAACGTCCGGTACCGCTGTGTCACCTGTGGAAAGGCACACCTGCGCAAGGGTTACCGTGTCGCAAAGTTTGAGCTGACGGAGTGAGCAATAATGGTACGCGTGATTCGGGAGAACCGGAGTAAATTTTACAAGGTAAAGTGTCCTGACTGTGAGAACGAGCAGACCGTCTTTGAAAAGTCAAGCACGGTAGTCAAGTGTGTTGTCTGCGGGCACGACCTTGCAACCCCATCGGGGGGCAAGGCGAGCATCAAGGCTGAGATCGTCTCAGAGCTCAAGTGATACTACCCATGCAGGACAGAGAGTGGCCCCAGGAAGCAGAACTTGTCGTTTGCACAGTAGTAAACGTAAAGGACTTTGTAGCGTTTGTATCGCTGGATGAGTATGGTGGCCGCCCGGGGCTCATCCCCATCTCTGAAATTGCAACAGGCTGGATCAAGTATATCCGTGACCACATCCGTGAGGGCCAGAAGATCGTCTGCAAGGTCCTCAATGTTGACCGGAGCCGTGGTCACATTGACCTCTCCTTAAAAGACGTCAACGAACACCAGCGGCGCGAGAAGATCCGCGAGTGGAAGAACGAGTCCAAAGCGCAGAAATGGCTTGGGTTTGCCGCGGAACAGTCCGGTGAAGATGCCAAAACAATCGAAGATGAGATCTTCGGTAAATACGGGTCATTCTATCCGGTCTTTGAAGATCTCGTAATTGACCCTGAGACAACCGTAAAGAAACTCGGATTTTCAAAGAAGGTTTCCGAGGCTCTCCTGCATGTGGCTAAGGAGAATGTCAAGGTGCCCCGGGTAGAAGTCACCGGGCACCTGCAACTTACCTGTTCGGTCTCTGACGGTATCTCGGTGATCAAGAAGGCATTAAAAAGTGCAGAGCCTAAAATTGCCGGTGTTGATATCGAACTTCTTTATCTCGGCGCACCGCTTTACCGGATCAAGGTAACTGCTCCGGACTATAAAAAAGCGGAAAAAGCGATCGAGAAAGCAGCTAATGCTGCGATTGTCGTCGTCGAGAAAGCAGGCGGCGAAGGCAAACTCATCAAGAAACCGAAATCCGGGAAGAGTCAATGAGTGGTCGAATCCGGCGTTGCCCAGCGGATCAAATCTATACCCTTTCTTTAACCTGTCCAGCCTGCGGCAAGCCAACGGTTGTGGCGCATCCTGCCCGTTATTCACCTGAAGACAAGTACGGCAAGTACCGTAGGCTGGCAAAACATGATTGAGGACATCACGGTCAGTTATCTTGAGAGTTTCAAGGACAAGCACCCGGTCGAACCAATCCTTATCGAAGGCCTGCCCGGCATAGGTCAGGTTGGCAAGCTGGTGGCCGAGTACATGATCCACATGCTCAAGGCCGAGAAGATCGGTGAGATTCACTCGATCTATTTTCCCCCGCAGGTGCTTCTTGACGAAAATGGCCTTGCCCGGCTGGCGAGAAACGAGCTTTTCCTGTATGCATCTGAAGGCCATGACATTATCTTTCTCGTAGGCGATCACCAGAGCACGTCAAACGAAGGGCACTATATCCTTGCCGACCAGTACTGCGATATTGCTGAAACGCTCAAGGTAAAACGCATCTACACGCTCGGGGGTTTTGGGGTCGGGCATCTCGTGAACGAGCCCCGGGTCCTGGGTGCTGTCAACCGTGCGGAACTCCGCCCGGAACTTGAAGAAGCCGGTGTCACGTTCAACCGGGATGAACCCGGAGGCGGGATTATCGGGGCTGCCGGCCTTATGCTCGGGCTCTCTGCCCAGCGGGGTATCGATGCAGTCTGCCTGATGGGCGAGACGAGCGGGTATCTCGTTGACCCGATGAGTGCGGCAAACGTGCTGGGCGTGCTCTCGAAACTGATCGATGTCCCTGTCGACCCCACAAAACTCAATGACCGGGCTACCGAGATGGAGAAGGTCATCGAGGGTCTTGTTGAAGGCGAGAAGATGCAGAAAGATGAAGAGCTAAGTTATATCGGGTGAGGGATGCGATCCCACGTTCTTACTAATCTTATTTGATTCTATTTTTGTGAAAACAAATATATGATCGATTAATTTTATATCATCTATTTTTTATTATAAGCATATGAAATCCAGTGAGGGTTCATGTGAACGAATTTTCAATGAGTTAGTGAAAATCGATGGTATCGCCGGTTCGCATAAAATTGAAGCCTCTGAAAAATGGGATTACTTTCATGCAGGTCTTTGTACAATTCATTACAATCCTAAAATGAATGTGTTAGATGAAAATTTTATAAGAATCAGCCTTCTCCATGAAGAAGGACATATTAGATTACAATATCGAACACTTCTTTTTTTAACTCTTCTCTTTATTGTGATTTTATCAATTTTTTTTACCAACTTAGATCAACACTTGAAACTCATAGGTTCTATTATTCTGACACTCTTTTCAGGTTGGTTGTTCGTTTTGATGGACGAATATGAAAGTGATAAATTTGCATCAATAGTGCTTCGAGATAAATATAATATTTCAAAACCCTCAAAAATTTTAGAGAAAACCTTGGAGCAAATGCCACATTCATGGTTATCTGCATTAACTCATCCATCTGTAAAAAAAAGAGTGAAAAATATTGTAGAGAAAGTAGATAGAAATAATTAAAAAAAATCCCTTTTCTCTCTCAGTACTCCCAGTTATCTCGCATTACTTTTGTAAGAATGCAATGATCTCCTGGATATCCGGCACGGAATGCAGCGGGTAAACCTTAACGAAAATTACCTTCTGTTTTTCATCAACGATCACGTTCGCCCGCTCGGAAAAGCCGTTCTCGTCCCGGAAGAGCCCGTACTTCTGGGCAATGGCACCATGCGGCCAGAAATCGCAGAGCAGCGGGGTATTCTGTATTGCTAAGCTCTTTGCCCACGCCTTTTTGCAGGGCACGGAATCGACACTGATGCCGACCGGCACGCAGTTTCTGGCGAGGAGGACGTCCCGGTTCTCCTCCAGCGATTTCATCTGTGCAGCGCAGAATTCCGTCCACGCGAGCGGGTGGAACGAGAGAAGTACGCGTTTACCTGCCTGTTCATAGAGATCGAATGTCTTGTCGTTCTGGTCTTTTAACGAGAAATTCCGTGCAGCATCCCCTACCTGAGCCATACCGGCTTGTGTCATGAGATCACCATATTGGGTGTTCTGGTTGCCGGAGGGGATGAGGTTTTGCATCATTGCCGTTCCCTGCCTGAGCGGGGTGGCGTACCCGGATTCCTGAAAAATCATGCCCGACCCCCCTTGATTCAAACATGGGAAAAACCGCAAGAAAAAAAGGTTTTATGAAAACCCCGGCGAGCTAACTTAATTGAATCAGATTATTATAAGGAACACCGGGAGCGTAACGTATCCAGTCGCCTAAAACCGGCTTTCAACCCATGCAACTACCCTTCGAGCCATTGCAAGAGCCTGGAGGTATTCTTCTTCTTCGATTGGTTCATAATGGCCGGGATACCGCGTTGTCACCGCATAGTAGGAAAGTGCGACAGCCGCTTTCACATCATCCGGGATGACAACCTTACGCTTTTCCAGCGTCTCGACGAGAATGGAAAGGGAATGCGTTGGTGAAGGGACGAGATTATTGAGAACCATCAGCGCCTTGAGCGATTTCTCGCCGGCCTGCTGGCAGTCAAAACAGAGGTCTTCATACAGGACATCAGGGCCGGTCTTGCCTGTCGCTGCCCGGCTCAGGTTGCTCTTTGCCCGGCCAAGCCATTGTTCAGCAAGCGACCGGTTTTTCATAGATCACTTTCCCCTGCCGGGCAATATCATGGTAAATGAGGAAGGGATTATCCCTGAGTTCTTCATACACCTCGGGGGTCTCTACGATAACATCTACTGCTGCGCCGACCCCGTACAGATCGCGATAGAGCTGCATCGCGAGATCGCGCCGCCGGGTAACCCCGTGTTTGATCACACAGATATCAAAGTCGCTCTTTTTTTTGTTATCCCGCCGGGCCCGGGAACCAAAAAGGATGATGCGATCGGGATCGGCAGTACGCGTGATGATCTCAACAATTCTCTGGAGCGGGGTCTTCTTCTTTTGCCGCGAAGTTGCCGGAATAACGTATCCCTCCCGGTTTTTGTGTCGGAATAGTTGAATGATGTTTCTCACTTGCTGGTCTTATGTCTGTCTATTGGGGGGAGCAGGTATTGCTTCAGTCTCTCGTAAATCCTCATCGCTTCAAAAGAAAATTTAACCGGTCATCCGGTTTTATCGTGGTTTCGATAGCCAATAAGGATTCTGAAAGCCGGCATCCTTATAACTGACAAGTACGGCCAGTCCTACTGGAAGATCACCGGCGACGCCCCAAAACCGACACCGATGGCGACGGGGCCAGCGATTACATCGAGACAGTTCTATATGGTACTGATCCGTGGACCGCTCCAGCGGAACTCGCACCGGAACTGATCGCTAAACAAACGATCAATCTCCATACCGACAACATCCACCTGAAGACCTATTGCAAGATGGGCGGGACCTTCGGCGAGACCGGCATCAAAGACGGCACGGCAAACTGGCTGGTCGGTGACAATGTCGCGTCATCCTTCCCATATTTCACCGGCTGGATGGCGTCGGGATATTTCGCAGTCGGCGATGTCCGGGATATTGCAGAGACTATTTACCAAGGCGATGGCACCGGCACTGCACTGAACGCGGTTGCGTTTGCACCGGCTGTCGGGGATGCGACCAAGACCGGCAACACGCTCCGGAAACTGGCGACGAAGTATCCGGGGAAGATTGGCGAGGTTTCAAAAACCCTACTTCGCGTACTGCCAGACTCTTCGCCAAGTGTTCTGAAAAGTGCGATTGTGGGCAATGGGTTTGCTGGACGTGAAGCGGAAATTATCGCTGAATTGAGGGCGATGGGGAAGTCCGATTCCGAGATTTCGGCGATTGCGACATCCGGAAAAGATTTGGAAATTGTCTTACGTGCAGAAAAAATTCTAAAATATAATGGAAATGTTTGGATCGATGAAGCTCATCATTTCTCCGCAAGCAAAGATACTGCAGTGCTCGGGAAATGGATTGAAAATAATGAAAATTCGTTTGAAAAAGTTGGCGATGCAATGGGAGCAAATACCTACCTCACTAAAGAGGGCATGCCCATAGATATGCGGTGGGCAACAGACCAGGAATTCCTTGATCTTGCCAGAAATAACGGAAAAATAAAATTATGTTCGAATCCTACGGTTGAACAGGGACCATCAGCGTACAAAGATGAGCTTGATTATCTGATCAGTAAGGGATGGACATACGATGTGGATCCGCATATCGAAATTCATCAGGGAAAAGAATATACAATCTGGTATATGGAGAAAGTATTGTGATTAATAAAAACCCATCCTTATTGAGCATTATACCATGATCTCAAATGACCAGCCGGGTTTACTGGAACAGATCAAATCTGCAGTCCAACCATTGACAGAGACCGGGGAGTTTGATCTCGACTCAATAACGGTTAATGAATGGGAGAGCTGGATAATTATCAAACTCGCTTCTCCTTCATTCACTATCTTTTTTAGTAAAAATGCTCTTCATACGGGTATCGGAGGATGGTTCATTAACAATTCAGGCAAAATTTTTTCTATGTCGGAAGATACAGTTCCAATCTTGGATTTGCAAGGGGCGGGATTGGAAGGAGAACGTCTCGAAAAATTCCCCCTTCCTGAACCCGGAACCTTTGATTCCTCAACAAAATATCAAGCAGGGTGGGATGCGATCATGAGTAAAACAGATTTTTTTGGTAAACTGTATCATTTATGCATCGGGATCAGGGATAATCTTCCGGAAATCCGTCGGGCAATTACGCGGGAGAACATTCGCACGGGTTAAAGAATATGTTACAAAAATCAATAACTCCATTCAAGACTGAATTTATTAACAATCTCAAAGAACTTATCTCTGGAAAAACCGTGATCATCAATGGGACAAATTGAAAAAATCCTGACTGCTGCGGATTCGCTGATAACGAAAAATCCCCGGATACCTATACGGTATTATGCCCAACGTGGGATGATGGTTTTCTGTTGTGCATCATTCGGCAGGGAAATCGGGACTTTTACAATCCTGTTTACCATGAAGGACGGGCCGTGGTTCTATTATTCCATATCTCCGAATTTCCCCCTGTCTGACAAAACAGGAATATCGCATTCATTTATCCGTGATCGCGAGGAACTCATCCGGAAAAACAAATTTGTAATCTTTTCAGGCCGGAACATTATTGAGTATTTGCAACTTGGTGAGTCGTTAAAGAAAAGTCAGAACGGGACTCTTGAAGATCTGACTGCCTTGTGTCTCCTGTTGAAGGATAATAAAAAAATAATCGATGCGTTCTCCCCAGAAAAAATTGAAGAAACGTATAACGTCCTCCTTGCCATGGCAGGCAATGATGAAGATGAGATCAGCAGTTTAATCAGGGATATCATATATCGTTAGCATTTTCTCTCAACTATTTTCTTATTTCCTCCGGTAATTGGGGGAAATTCGCCGCCCCCACTTTGCAATTTGTACCCACGCGACCCCCCCCGCAAAAATTCACCCAGCAAAAAGACGCCCGTATCCGCATTCTGTCAGCGTTTGAGGGGGTGCCATGAGTTCCCGGACGAGGCGCGGAAACCCCCGGATCCTGATCTTCACGTCGGAAAATTGTAGTGGATGCAGCGGCCAGGCACCCGGTAACGCAGGTTCTCTGTCGGAGAATGCGAGGCCATGAGTTCACGATAGACCTGATAAGGATACCCAAAAAAAACCGGACATAACCACACTACGACCGTATCAACTTCCGGAATAAACTATACTATACTGGGACAAAGACTACACCGCCTGACCTCCCACCCACATGTGACCAACCCTAGCAGAATTTCCGACGTGAAAACCGGCTTCCAAAATGCTTCAACGGGTCTCATAGATATGGCTGAACATAGATCCAGGGGAGATCCTCCACCCATATGCGAATAATCACGTAATTTTACGCAGCTGTTTTTTATGGCATTTCCATGGAAAAATCAAACTTGTTTTTTGGATAATCGGCCCTCCAAAATGCATTATTCGCAGTTTCCATCAGCGTTCCCGATGAGGGTTCATCCCTAAATTTTATCACTTTTTCGGAACGCATAATGGATAATTTTATCTATTTTAATCCATTATACTGATTAAGATGTGCAAATTATGACCGTACGGGACATCATTCTTGTCCAGCAGCGGGACCTGAAACGAACCCTTGGTGAACCCTATATTGAGAGGGCTGCGGCGATAACCGGGTCAGACACCACCCTCATCAAGGTGATCATCGGTCCCCGCCGGGCGGGAAAATCATTCTTTTCCATGCACCATCTCTCCCACAGCCGGAATTTCGGGTACGTAAACTTCGATGACGAGAGGATGGCCGGGCTGACGGACTATGACGAGATCCTTGCAGCAGTCGACTCCGTGTACGGGAATCCGAAAGCGCTGCTCCTTGACGAGATCCAGAATCTCCCGAAATGGGAGCTCTTCGTCAACCGGCTGGCCCGGCAGGGCTATGATCTCATTATCACCGGAAGCAACTCGCACCTGCTCAGCTCCGAACTTGCCACGCATCTCACCGGGCGTTATCTCCAGACAACCATCCTGCCATTTTCCTTTCGCGAGTACCTCAGCCTCTCCCCGCATGAACTTACCACGCAGGAGAAAGTATCGGCCTTGTACCAGTACACACAGGGTGGCGGCTTTCCCGAACCGCTGGTAAAAAAATTCCCTCCACGCGATTACCTTGTCACCCTGTTCGATTCCATCGTGTACAAGGATATCGTCAGGCGGTTCCGCATCCGCTCGGTGCAGGGTATCGAAAATCTTGCGATGTATCTCCTGTCCAATGTCGCATCCGAATATTCCTATACCTCACTCGCCCGGGTCACCCGGAGCAAAAGCCCGATGACCGTCCGGAAATATCTCGGTTATCTTGAGGAAGCCTTCCTCTTCTTTTCTCTTCCCCGGTTCTCCTTCAAGGTTCGGGAACAGGTTGCGGCAAACAAGAAGATCTACTGCACGGACACCGGGTTTGTTGCAGCAAAGGCATTCCGGATCTCTGAGAACCGCGGGAAGATGTACGAGAACCTCGTTGCCATCGAGCTGTGGAGACTGCAGCAGCAGAACGAAGTGTCGGTCTGGTACTGGAAGAATGCCCAGCAGGAGGAAGTGGATTTTGTCGTGCAGCAACAGGACCGGATCACGGCGCTCATCCAGGTCTGTGCCGGACTGCATGACGAGCGGATACGATCCCGCGAGATACGTGCGCTCCTTAAAGCATCACGTGAGCTGCGATGCAATAATCTCCTCATTCTTTCAGAACAGGAGGAGAAGACCGAAGAGGCCGAATGGTTCGGGATGACGGGGACGATCCGGTACATGCCGCTCTGGAAATGGCTGGAGAGACCAACTATCGGGGATGTCGGATAGGTAACCGGTGATTTCCCCACACAAATATTTCACAATCCAATCCATTGGAACCGTCTCCCTGCCGTTAATCAGCCGGAAATGTGGGTTCGTATCCAGCGGTCCGGGCCGGCTCCGGTCGAGCCAGATGTACCCGTGTGACCCCCCCATATTCCCGTAACCATGCCCGATCCCCCCCTTACACCCTGTATAACCTGGCCCCCTACCACTTCACCCCAAAGCCCGCAAACTCCCCGCTTGCTTCCCCCATAGTCACCGCAAGTGTATCCACGCGGATAACTGCATCCCCCTCTGCCTTCACCATCAGGACAAACGCATCCAGTGCTGCACGTTCACCTTCTGCTACCATGAACACCGAGCCGTCCGGCATATTCTTCACATACCCGTTCACACCCGCTGCCCGTGCACAGCCCGTGACAAAATACCGGTATCCCACACCCTGCACCTCCCCGCGTGCAACTGCTGTGATCCGTATCATTGTCCAGATAATGGCAATGACGGGACGTAATTATTACCCTTCAGCTGCGGGCTTGTTTTCTTGTATCGTCCCCCAGTAAATGTCCTGATCGCGTAGCTTTCCGATACGCTCATATCGACTGGTACAAAATAACCCTGTAAGACAATGACCGATGAATTTTCAGATATCCCGGTATTCATGGAGCATATGGCAGAGTCGATCAAAAAGACCGCCGCAATGCTGGACAATACAGAGACCTCCGCATTTTTTCTCCACCTGTTAAAGGCAAAGAGGATCTATGTGGCCGGAGCCGGCCGCTCAGGACTCATCGCCCGGGCGTTTGCCATGCGGCTGCTTCATCTTGGCTATGAGGTGTACGTAGTTGGCGAGACCGTCACTCCGGCACTCGTGCCGGGAGATACGATGGTTGTCTTTTCCGGTTCCGGTGAAACGGTATCCATGGCAACATTTTGTGCAACAGTAAAAGAGCTCGGGGGGACCATCTGTCTCATCACCGCATCGCCCGAATCAAAGATCAGCAGGATCGCAGACTGCGTTGTCAACCTCGGCGATCTCACCGGGTATTACCACAGCGATCAGTCCTCGTATGAAATCCGGCAGATGACCGGACAATACCGGTCGATTGCATCGGCATTTGCTCCCTTGGGGACGCTCTTTGAGACACTCGCCCTGATCTTTTCCGATGCGGTTATCTCTGCCCTGATGGAAGCTAAAAAAGAGGATATCGGGGAGCTGAAAAGACGGCTTACCAATATGGAGTAAGAGGGGATGATAGCACACTCAACAGGTATGCCTGTCATCAGTCCATTTTTTTTGCATTGTAGAAAATGCATTGTAGAAAACCTTTTTTCACGTAATATATTGCCCCCCTCTTGCGCCACCTGTTCCCGTTGGGGGACGGGCGCAGTGCGATAGCCCAAGCAAGGTTCAGGTAATACATTGTCATCGCAATGGGGGGGTGCCCAGGTGGCTGGGGCGAAGCCCCCGAGAGCGTGAGAGTTTTCTAAATGATTTCAACAGAGCCCATTTTTTACCACAATCAGTTCCTGCGACCGTATGTTCATGAATATTATATTCCAAAACAAGCAACAATAACCATACCAATGCCTGTCAATGCCGACCTCCATATCCATTCCCCGTTTTCGATAGCCGTCTCGCGCTTCATGCAGCCGGAGCAGCTGCTCGCGGGGTGCGTAACCAAGGGCATCCACGTGCTCGGCACCGGCGATGCACTCCAGCCGGCATGGCAGAAGGGCTGGGAACCGTACCTGGAGAACGAGGCCGGGATCGTGATCGTCCCCCAGAGCGAGATCGAGGACCAGAAACGTGTCCACCACCTGATCCTGGCAGAAGACCTCGCCCAGTTCAGCCAGCTCCGCGATCTGCTGGCCGGGAAATGCAAGAGTTTCGAGACGAGCGGCCGGCCCCATGTCTACCTGAGCGGGGAGGAGATTGCCGCACTTGCCCACGAGGTCGGCGCCTTGGTTGGCCCTGCCCACGCTTTCACCCCGTGGACTGCGTTGTTCGCTTATTTCGACAGCGTCCCGGCCTGCTACGGGAACGAGAAGATCGACTTCCTCGAACTCGGTCTCTCTGCGGACAGCTCCTATGGTGCGGCGATCGGGGACCTGTACGATGTCCCGTTCCTCACCAACTCCGATGCCCACAGCCCCTACCCGGACAAGCTTGGACGGGAATTCAACCGGATCCGGCTCGGCAACCGGACCGCAAAAGACGTGCTGGCGAGCATCAGGAGTGGCGCAATCGAGATGAACGCCGGGTTCTTCCCGGAGGAAGGAAAATACAATCGCACGGCGTGTACCCGGTGCTTTACCCAGTATTTACCGGAGCAGGCCATCGGATATTCATGGCGCTGCCCGGCCGATGGCGGGATCATAAAAAAAGGCGTATCCGACCGGGCAAAGGAACTGGCGCATGGCGGCGAGGCCCGGCCCCGCCCGCCCTACATCCATGTCCTCCCACTCGCCCAGATCATCCAGACAATGGAAGGATCATCGTCGCCTAACACGAAGAAGTGCAAGGCCATCTATGCCTCGTTCATAGCCACGTTCGAAAACGAGATCGCGGTGCTTCTCGATGCCCCGGTTGCAGAGATCCGCACCATCCACCCGAAGGTTGCCGATGCGGTATCAGCCCTCCGCAGCGGGACCGTAACCCTGCACCCGGGCGGTGGCGGGAAGTACGGCACGTTCTCGCTCGGGAAATAACGGTTTTTTAAACAATCCATTATCCACGAATCACCCGCGAAGATGCAAGTAACAAAAACCGCTTACGGGGCACGTTACAATATCGGCACCCCTGTCATTATGAGAAAAGGAGTATATCGCTCCTTCTCTGTAAGAAATTCCTGTTATTTTGGCGTCCCATCATCCCGATTCCCTATCCATCCATCGTAACTATTAATGAAGGAAAAAGCCAACATAATCCCTAATGCTCAAAGTACATCGGGATATTTGTGGATACTGCGGATGCTGTGTATCAGTCTGCCCCGAAGGCGCACTTGAACTGATCGATGCCTACCTTTCCGTAGAGAATAACTGCACGAGTTGTGGAATCTGTGCCAAAGTCTGCCCCCTGGGTGCCCTGGAGGTTGTGAATGAAAAATAAGTACGACATCCTCATCATTGGCGGCGGTCCGGCAGGCGCTCTTGCCGGAAAGACTGCGGCGGAGAAAGGGTTGTCTGCCTGTATCGTTGAAAAACGGCCGGCAATCGGTGCCCCGGTACGCTGTGCCGAAGGCATAGGCCGGGAAGCCCTTCTTGAGTTTATGGACGCGGATCCACGCTGGATCTCTGCCGAGATGCATGGTGCCGGTATCGTTGCTCCCGATGGATTTTTAATGAAACTCGAGTCTGAGATGGCCGGCGGCAAGGTCGGCTATGTCCTTGACCGTAAGTTCTTTGACCGTGAGCTGGTCTGGAAGGCGGCAGAGGCAGGCGCGGATGTAGCAGTAAAGTCCCGTGCAGCCGCCCCGATCATGGAAAACGGGGTACTCAAAGGGGCAAAGATCGAGTACTGCGGGAAAGTCACAAATGTGAGAGCCGATGTCGTGATCGCAGCCGATGGCGTGGAATCAAAGTTCTCGAAGTGGTGCGGTATCGATACCACGGTCCCGATGAGGGAGATCATGAGTTCGGTCCAGTATGTGATGGCCGATGTCGACATCGATGAGCACTCCACGATCTTTTACCTTGGCAACGATGTCGCACCGGAAGGCTATCTCTGGATCTTCCCGAAAGGCCACCGTACGGCAAATGTCGGCATCGGGATCTCCGGCAAGAAGAGCGGCGAAGGACACCGGGCAAAGGATTACCTCGATAAGTTCGTAAAAAAGACCTTCCCGAACGGAAAGACCATCGAATATATCCCCGGTGGCGTATCCGTCTGCCGCCCGCTCGCCTGCACGGTAGCCGATAATTTCCTTATCGCCGGTGATGCAGCCCGGGTTGTCGATCCCCTGACCGGTGGCGGCATCTACAATGCCATGTATACCGGCAAGCTTGCCGCAGAAGTTGCCGCAGATTGCATCAGCAAAGGCGACACCTCGAAAAAAGCGCTCATGGTCTACGACAGGACCTGGCGTGCATCGAAGATGGGAAAAGCGATCGAGCGCAATTACAATATCAAGGAATACTTAATCAAGCAACCGGATGAAAAACTCAACGAGATCATCCACTCGGTCGCGAAAATGAACTTAAAGGAGTTCTCCACCATCAGCCTGATAAAAGAAATTATTAAAGTAAACCCGAAACTGATGCTCGAGCTGGGCGCGCTCGCAGCATCACTCCGTTGATTTTTTCAGTTGTTTGTTGAGCAGGCGCAGGCAGTCGTCCTCTGCTTCTTTTTTGGTAAAAACGGTAAAGATATCGCCGGGCTGGATCTTGACGTTGCCGCTTGGGATGATCAAGACCCCTCCGGCCCTGCGGATCGCAATAAAGACAAAGTCCTTGACCTTGAGTTCGCGGATCTCGTGATCCACGATGGGGGCACCCTGCTCCGCAACGATCTCAAATATGGTGCCGCCCGGAATCGAGGCGAGCTGCTGGAGCTGGGGGTTCTGGGTCCAGTAATACAGGCGTGAGGCAACGAGCTCATCCGGGTTCTCGCTGATCCGGACGCCAACTTCTTTGAAAAAGTCCGAATGCGAGGGCTGGTTGACAATCGCAACCACATTCGGCACCCTGAATTTTTTTGCCAGCCAGCAGGTCATCAGGTTGACCGAATCATCACTCGTGGTGGCGATCAGGGCATCTGCCCGGTCAATTCCTGCTTCTTCCAAAATGGTCTTATCGGTTGCGTTTCCCGTGACTGCAAGTACATCGTAATGCTCGAGGATCTCACTGCAGCGGGCTTCATCCTGATCGATCACGACAACGTTATGGGCGTGCTCGATCGCCTGCTTTGCAAGGTTTCTCCCGATTCCTCCGAGCCCTACGATGATGATGTACATGATTACCGGTTACCATCATCGCCATTGAAATATTTTGCGCAACAACCCATTCCTGTGATCTGCGGGGTGGATGAGGCGGGTAAGGGTTCGGTACTGGGCCCCATGGTGGTTGCAGCGGTAGGAATAACCTCTGAAGAGGTTCTTGCTGACCTGGGAATGAAAGATTCAAAACTGCTGTCTGCAAAAGAGCGCGAGCGCCTGTATACGATAATTAAAAAAAAATGCCGGGTTGCGATCGTTAAGCTTGACGCGCAGGATATTGATTTGGTGCGGCAGGACATGACCCTCAATGCGGCTGTTGCCCGGGCGCATGCCCAGGTGATTGCCAGACTCTCCCCTGCCTGCGCTTATGTGGATGCCTGCGACGTGAACACATTCCGGTACGCTGAAATGGTGAAAAACCACCTGGACAATCCCTGCGAGATCGTATCAGAGCACCATGCAGACGAAAAGTTTCCGGTAGTGTCTGCGGCGAGCATCATCGCAAAAGTGACCCGTGACCGGGCAATAACCACGCTTGCAAAAAAATATGGCGAGATCGGGAGCGGATATCCTTCGGATCCGGTCACTATCCGGTGGCTGAATGCCTATATCGATGAGCACCGCGTCCCACCTCCCATCGCCCGGAAAAGCTGGAAGACGGTGAGCGCGATCCTTGCAAAAAAGACCCAGAGATCTCTGGGAGATTTTTAACGGATTGTCCTGACAGGGCCGGATTTGCCCCGGCTGAATACTTTATCTTCCCTGCAATGCCATAGTACTGGAATGGACTGGCTCCTTATTCTCATTCTTCTGGTTGCCGTTTATGCAGCGATAGCCTTTGTCATCCACCGGAATAAACTCTGGGAGGAGCACATCGTCTTTTACGGTCCGATCATGGCCATCCGGACGAACCGTGTCGGTTTTTTCGACAAATTTGCCGCATTTCGGACGTTTTTCAGGATCTATGGGTCCGCCGGGGTTATTGCCGTCATCATCGTCTCCGTATTTATCACAGTCATGCTCTTTATCTCGGTGCGCTACACGCTGATGATCCAGCCGGAGCCTACCGGCATCTACAAACCGCAGAACATCCTGCTGTTACCGGGCATCAATGAGTATGTACCGTCCACATTTGCGGTCTGGCTTGCATTTATTATCACCATCGCAGTCCACGAATTCGGGCATGCGATCCTTTGCCGGGTCGAGAATATTAAAGTGAGGAGCATGGGGGCACTTATTGCAGTCATCCCCATCGGTTTTTTTGTCGAGCCTGATGAAGAAGAACTGGAAAAGTGCAAGGGTATGCCTAAAATCCGGATGTTCGGGGCCGGTATCACCAATAATCTTGTTGTCGGCTTTTCCTGTTTTGTGCTGCTCATCCTCTGCATGGGTCTTGTAACGCCCCTCGCCACCCCTGCCATCCACGGGATCTACAAGGACTATCCTGCAGAAAAGGCGGGGATACCCCCCGGTTCCCTGGTGACAGCCATCAATGGAGTACCTGTCGCGAGCCGGGCCGATATCTCAAATCTCTTAAACACGACAAAGCCCGGAGAAACAATCACCCTCACCGTTGAGAAGGACAGTATTGTCAAAGATTACCCCCTCACCCTTGCCGCATGGCCTCCGGAGTATGCCGGCCCTGCAAGTGGATTTATGGGCGTCCAGTACTATGACGGTGAAACGGTCAAGTCGACGGTCGAAGGAATGCTCTCTCCCATCGGGTTCTTCCAGTTCCTCGTTATTCCTTTTGCAAACGACACCAGTATCCAGTTCCTCCGCATACTGGCATTCGAGACCCCGGACACCACCTACTATAAGGTACCTTTCGAAGGATTCTGGGGAGTCATTCACCTGCTCTTCTGGTGCGGCTGGATCAATATCAATGTCGGGATATTCAATGCAATTCCGATGGTGCCGCTGGATGGGGGCTATATCTTCAAAGAAGGCGTTGACCGGCTTCTCGACAGGCGCGGACTCCTGAAATATTCCGGGTATATTACCGGTGCAGTATCCTATGTCATGCTGGTCGTTCTCGTATCGCTGATTGCGCTGCCGTATATTCTTCATATGTAAGCGGCAGGAAACATGCAGGATTTCCCGTAAGACAGAATCGCTCGAACACCTCGTATCAGTCCTTGCCGGATAAGAGATTTTGGCTCTGTGGATAACCTCTTTTCCCGGTGTTCGCAAATTTTACGGATGTAATGAGGGAGTCCCCACTCCCCCGAATATTTCGGGGTATTTCATCAACCTTCTGAGGTTCATCACAATAGTGGAGATGCCCTGGCGGCAGACGAGGGAACTCGCTGTGATGGAACCGCCAGGAGCAGCAGCTTGTTTCTCTTTTTGGGGTCAATAAAGCCGGGTTTTTTTTAGATCGCTGTGGATCAGGAAAACTGCATCCGAATCGCTGCGGGGGCATCCCATCAGGGGCGGCGACGTTTATCGTATTTGGGGTTAAGAGCGTATCAGCCCTTATTTTTACGCCAGTTTATAGTATTCATTTTGGACAGATGATAGAAAAAAGAGTGTGAATGTGATACCGTTATGCCGCCGGCGGAATGACAGGTGCTTCTGCATCAGCATCGACGGCAAGTTTGCGTTTACTGGTATCTTTCAATTCATCGACAGAGACTTTCGGGACTGCATCCTTGATCTCTTTTAAGATTGCGTTTACCTCTTCGCGCTGTGGCATATCGCCAAGGATAGTCTCGTCCATCACCGGGCGTCCTGCGACAACTTCTGCCGTCTCATCAGTTGCGCCGAGGAATTTTGCTCCCTGGCGGATCAACTGCGAGAGCTCGAACGGGAAGATGATCTTGGTCGCCTGGCCGTCTGCCATGTTCTTGAGCGCGTTTAACGTGAGCACCGTCATGGCCCGGTTGTCGAGCGGTGCGGCACCCACGGAAAGGATACGAAGTCCCTGTGCCTCTCCCTGCGCCTGGAGAATGCGTGAGAGTCGTTCTCCTTCTGCACGCAGCACCTTGCTCTGACGTTCCCCCTCTGCTTCAAGGATCATGGACTGCCGGAGACCTTCTGCCTTGAGGATCGCAGAACGTTTATCACCATCGGCCCTCAGGATTGCTGCACGCCGGGCACGTTCTGCAGCCGTCTGCTCGGTCATTGCGTTTTTGACCGCCGCAACCGGATCGACTTCCTTTATCTCCACCCGTTCGACCTTGACACCCCACTGGTCGGTCTCGCGGTCGAGAATGTCGCGGAGTTTCGTGTTGATCACGTCACGATTGTAGAGCACTTCATCGAGCTCCATATCGCCGATGATGCCCCTTAAACTGGTCTGGGCGAGCACAACGGTTGCCATCCGGTAATTGGCGACCTCGAAGTACGCCTTCTCCGGGTCGATCACCCGTACATAGACAATCGCGTCTACGTTGGTGGGCGAATTATCCTTGGTGATCACTTCCTGCGACGGCACTTCCATGACTTGCGTGCGGAGGTCGAGTTTGATCACATCGCTGACAAACGGTACTATCCAGCGGAAACCGGGATTCATCCGCCCGACATACTGGCCGAGACGGACTTGGAGTCCCTGTTCATAGGGCTGGACAATAACCACACCTTTTGCAAAAATGATGACTATGACGAGAATTAAGAATATGACTACGAGTGTTCCTATAAAATCCATGTTATACTACCTCTTCAACTACGATATGTACTCCTTGAGAATCTACCACTTTTACCCGTTTTCCGGCCGGGATTGTTGAGCCGGTTGAGCGTGCACTCCATTCCGTACTGCCAATCACGACTTTGCCGGAGATGCTGGTGGCATCCACGGATTTCTGCACCTGACCCTCCATGCCGATCAACGAGTCCCGGCTGATGGTCGTCGGGCTTTCATCCGGAGTAATTTTCCCGTACATCCAGACCGTGAAACCGGCAGCGCAAAGGGCAGTAACAATACCGATGATGCCCCCCGCCCAGGGATTGGATATATCCACACCCATGATTTGCAATATTCCCAAAAAGATCAGTACTGTAGCAGGTACAGTCGCAAAAAAACCCGGGCTGTGCACTTCAACGAGAAGCAGCAAGGCCCCGGCAATTATAAGCAGCCATCCAAAGGATAACCCCGGATCAGGAAGTACCATGATCAGTGATCGGAGTGTGCAGATAAAATGGTATGGGGTAGTATAAACGGAGAATGGATATAAAACAGGGAATGGGGATGGAATTTACTCCTAGGCGCAGGTATGCAAGCAAAAAGGCCGGATTATCTTTACATAAAAAACCCGAATTGGTCTCGCACAAAAAACTGCAATCAATTTCCGGCAAAAAAATTTCAATCACCCCCTTACCCCCCGCTCATTTTTTTTCAATCGACCCTTGACTTCACAGCCCGGACCTTCACGCCGGAGAAAATAATTTGCTGTCAGATAACTATCCAACAGTTGGATAATTATCCAACTGTTGGCAGGTTTACTAACACCCACGTACCCTGCTCGAAATTTTCCAGGCAGGGTCTGACCAAAAAATGGCTATGAAAACAGGTACTCAGTAGCGATCCCGGATTCTGCCCGGTTTCAAGCAATCTATGATCTCGATCTGTTCTGATGGCAGATTAACAAAAAAGAATAAGATATCTGTATCCTTGATCCGGTCACTTCCGCAGCAGGGCAATCTTCGAGCCAACCGGAACTCCGCCGGCCTCGTGTGCAACGGGCCCGCACTTTGCTGCCATTAAGTAAGCAACCGGGGGCAGGTTCTCCATTTCCGATAGAGACTCGAAGTTGGCCATGCCTTTTGCAATGATTATGGTACAGCGCTTGATCGCGTTTCGCAAATCATCGGGAATGTTCTCCATGCAGATGCCGATCTCCGCTCCCCCGCCGGTTGTCGTGAGACAGTCAACGATGAAATCAAGATGTAAGTCCCACGCATCCTGTAAGGTGGCATCGTTGAGGGCAGGTGCATCCTTGACCGCGAGCGTCACATGAGCGCCGTGGGTTTTTAAGTACTTGATGAGCAGCCGGTCGAGTACAATCTCGCCACAGTTATCGCTTAAGTACACCACGCGGGTGCAGAGAGGAAAAATTGCGTCTGTGTCATCAATTGTCAGGCCTTTTTCAAACTCGCGCCCGAAAAAAACTGAAAAATCTTCGGCAACGGTATGCCCCTTTACACCATAATCAAAGGTGTTGCCGATAACCGCGGCAAGCACATGGTCCCGGAATGTCACCAGGTTACCCTGCACTTTTTTACAGACTTCTATTGCCTGATTGTTACCCTGTCTTTTGAGCCTGGCAAACGGATCGGAAGTGCCCAGGATTTCATATGCCCTCCGATGGATCCGGCTTGCGATCTGCGGATGACTTAACGGTGCATTGCGGATATCTTCTAAAAGAGCAGAGCATTCGGCAACCGCCTCAGCAGTCTTTGCTTCCGTGGCATTGCACAATGTGCACTCCAGCCGCACGCGGGATATGAGACAATCGGTACAGGTGCCGGTAATTTTCATGACAACGCCTGAAAAACAACAATAAATGGGGCCACTGAGATTTGAACTCAGGTCAGAAGACCCCCAGTCTCCTAGGATGGCCAGGCTACCCTATGGCCCCGTTCTCATAGTGTAGGATGAGATTCCTTATGTAGCTTGTTGTAGGGTAAATGAGGAAGTCAGGTTTTTTTATATATTGCCTCTCTTGAACTCCTCGACTCTTGTGATAAGGTTTTCAAGTTCCGTATCCGTTATCCGGATCTTTCCATCCACGGTGTTTACCTCGCTCAATAATTGCCGGATGCGCACGTTCATGAGATACATGATAAACTGCTGGATTACAATAACAACCCCAAACAACACCAGCAAGTATCCTTCGTAGGTCATTGTCGCTCCCTGTTCAGGATCACCGGAATACCGACCGGGCGAGCCGGTCAACAAAGCCCTCTGCCTTTTTTTCTCCGAAGGAATCTTCGTACTCAACGCCCGAGATCTCTGCAGCAATTCTCCTGAATGCTCTTGAAGCATCTGTCCGGGGATATTTTACGACACAGGGCTTTTTGTAGGCAGCGGCTCTCCTGACATTTGCATCTTCGGGAACAACATCGATCACGCGGACACCCAGGACATCCTCTACGCTGTGCGAACGGAGCTCGGTATGTTCGAGCCCGGCCCGGTTCAGGATCGCACCGTAGACGCGACCCCCCATCACCTCGCAGAGAATTTTGGTCTTTAAGGCATCGGCCATTGAAGCAAGTTCCGGGTTGACGACGAGAATGACTTCATCGGCAACCGAGAGTGGCACCACACCTTCTTTCGATATCCCGCTCGGGGCATCGATCAGGAGATATTCGCATTTGTCAACCAGCCGGTGCATCACGTCACGGAGTTTATCAGGATCGGCCTGCTGGAATCCCTGGAGTGAGATCCCGCTGGGCACAATTTTCACTCCCCCGGGGCCTTCATAAATTGCATCGTCAATATCTGCTTTTCCGGCAAGCACTTCATGCAGGGTGACCGGCACATCCTCCATGCCGAGGATCAGTGCCAGGTTTGCCATGCCGATATCGGCATCGAGAATATAGGTCTCACGGCCCAGAAGTGCGAGCGATATACCGAGATTTACCGTGAGAGTGGTCTTGCCCACGCCGCCTTTTCCCGAAGTAATGGTATATGCACGGATCATCGGATTTCTTCTTTCCACCATATGGAAAAAATCGTATTTATATATTGTTGATTTCGATGAAAACAGCGAAAAACGGACTGATTGGAGAAAGATTCACAGAATTCTCTGATATAAAAAGAATAACTTCAGGGAAATGCTGATTACTTACCGGCAACTGCTGTATCGATGCATAATAAAAAGCAATATGTATATATGCTTCTATCAGGTATTATCAATTAGATAGGGTAGTGCAACAGGAGCCGGTTCATGTTGAAACAGAAGATCTCTGCATTTATTGATAAGATTCAGGCGATTGAGGGGGTTTCAGCATGTGCCCTTGTTTCTCGTGATGGGATCATAGCAGGAAAATTTTTTGACCAGAATATGAATGAACCGTGGTTTGGTGCGTTGTCTGCAACCATACTCGCATCTGCCGAATCTGTCGGGAGTCTGATTAAGATGAAAGCCATGGAGTCGGTGACAATACGGGCACAGGACACCTCAGTTATCGTCATGGGTGCCGGGGAAAATTTTATTATCACCGCAATAGTCAGAGATAAAACTGATGCTGACAGAGTGCATACAGAGATGCATACGATCGCTAAAAAGATCGGGGAGGTTATGTAAATGTTTACGATACTTGTAGTCGACGACAGCCCATTTATTGTCGATGTCTTCGTCACCATGCTGGAGCGCGGGGGATACCGCACGGTTGCTGCATACGGGGGTGAGGAGTGCCTGGAGATATTAAAGACAGTTACCCCCGATCTCATCCTGCTCGATATCATGATGGAACCGATGGACGGGTGGGAGACCCTTGAAAAGGTCAAGGAAAATCCCTCGACCAAAGAGATCCCGGTCCTCATGCTCACGGCAAAACAGCTGACTCCCGTAGAAGCCCAGGAATATGGGATTTACATAGAAGATTATGTCTTAAAACCCATCACTCATCGCGAACTCTACGATGCCATCGAACATGTACTCAACCGCAGGCAGTCCATAAAATCGGATATGGACATGGCAAAAGAATCCGGTTTCGATGCGGAGATAATCACCGAATATGCCCGGCTGAGCAAGAGCATCGATGTGAACAGGCGCCTGATGAAAATCCTTGAAACCACCTACAACTTCAATGATTCAAAAGTCCGTGTCAGCGATGAGATATCCCGTGCAATCAAAAGCATGGAAATGAACATAAAATTCCAGGAGAACCGGCTCCAGCAGATAAAAGGCGAACTCTCGGGAACATCGGCAAACAAATAACAGATTCTCCGATTTATTACATCAACCTATGAATACTATAAAAGAGCATATTGCTCTGCATCCGGATCACTGGCATCACCTGCAATGACTATCGACCCGCTGTTTAATGAGTGCGTATGAGGGACTATTATCGTGGATGATTCAATTCTCATTGTAGATGACAGCCCCTATATTGTAGATGGCCTGGTTGCCCTTTTAAAAAGGAAAGGTTTCAAACCGATTGCAGCCCATGGCGGGGACGAAGCTATATCCATTCTCTCAACCAATAAACCCGATCTCATCCTGCTCGACATCATGATGGAACCGATGGACGGGTGGGAAACGTTAGGGAAGATCAAGGCCAATCCGGAAACCAGCGGTCTTCCGGTCCTCATGTTCTCGGCAAAAAAGATCAGCCCCGAAGAAGCACAGGAACACAGCCTTAATATTGAGGATTTTGTCTCAAAACCGGTCAATCCTGCTCAGCTTCTCGATTCGATAAAACGGATCTTTGAACGCCGCCGCAGCGTCAAACAGGATTCTACGGAGGCAAAGGAAGCCGGAATGAATGTCGAAATGGTTGATGAGTATTCCGCGCTCCGGAAGAGTATAGAAGTTGACCGAAATCTTCTTGAAGTATTGAAAAATGCAAGCGGCATGAATATTCCCGGGCATGCTGTCCCTGAAGATGATCTGCAGTCGATCAACAAACTGGATGAGAAAATCAAGGCAGACGAACGCCGCTTAAAAGAGATCAGCGAGACGTTTGCAAAAGGGGACTGAAGTCTTCCAATGAATCGAAGGGAACGTGGGTAATATTTATATAGTTTTCTCACATTGTTATAATGCTGTACATCTTATTCCAAAGTGGGTTCGTAGCTCAGTTCGGTAGAGCGCCTGGCTTTTAACCAGGTGGTCGGGGGTTCAAATCCCTCCGGGCCCGTTGCCACGAGCAATCGTGGGTTTTTTGCGGTGATGCATCTGAGAGGAAATATGTTTATCCGGGAGGGGGTTTTTCATTGAGCACCAAACTGAATGTGTTGAGGCACGCGATGGTGCCAGACCATCAAATCATGAGTGAAGAAGAGGTATCTGAGCTCTTCACCAAATTCAACATCACTACCGACCATTTACCAAAAATTTTCCATGACGATCCAGCAGTCAAGACGATCGGCGCAGAAGCCGATGATGTGATACGAATTATCCGTGAGAGCCATACCGCAGGTAGAGCTGAATCGTACCGTCTCGTGGTAAAGAGACCCAAGAAATAATTCCGGGGGGGATTAAGTCTGATTGACAGAAGTATTTTATCGAGGGCATATTTTTCACGGGAGCATGTTGCGCGCCACCAGCTTGACTCCTATAATTATTTCCTAAAGCACAATCTCCAGAAAGTGGTAAACGAACAGCGGATCATTGAGACGGATATCGAGAACCGTGGCAAGAACAATGAGGCCGTCTGGGTGGAACTGGGCGAGATTACGGTTAAAAAGCCGCTCGTCCGGGAAGCGGATGGTTCGCAGAGTGAACTGTACCCCTGCGAAGCCCGGCTGCGCAACCTGACATACGCCGCCCCCATCCAGCTGGGTTTAACCCTCGTGCATGGAGAGGACCGGCAGGAAGCGATCGTCACTACGATCGGTCAGCTTCCCGTCATGATCGGCTCGACATCCTGCAACCTCTATGGTATGGACGATGCCCAGCGCGTCGCCCATGGCGAGGATGCATTCGATCCCGGCGGATATTTCATTGTTAACGGTACCGAACGCGTGCTCATGACCTTGGAAGACCTTGCGTCCAACAAGATCATGACCGAGTTCACCGAGCGATACAGCGAGCGCATTTATGTGGCAAAGGTGTTCTCGCAGTTCAGGGGATACCGTGCCCTCGTGGTTGTTGAACGCAACAAGAAGAACCTGCTTGAAGTCTCGTTCCCTTCAGTTGCCGGCCACCTGAAATTCGTCGACCTGATGCGTGCACTGGGCATGATCAACGACCAGGAAGTGGTCAATGCGGTCTCGACCGATGAAGACATCCTGACGTTCATGATGCAGAACCTCGAAGAGAGCGAGTGCGACTCGGTTGACGGCGGAGTCATGTACGTAGGTAAGAAACTGGCACCCAACCAGACCCGGGATTACCAGCGCAAGCGGGCTGAGTTCGTGCTGGACAACTATCTCCTGCCCCACCTCAACTACTCCATGCCAGCCACCTTAAAGGAAGGCGACGAGGGATACCAGGAAGCAGTCCTCTCGGTCCGGCTTGCAAAGGCCCACTTCCTCGGAAGGATGGCAGAGGCTTGTTTTGACCTCGTGCTGAACAAGCGCAGGATCGATGACAAGGACCACTACTCGAACAAGCGGCTGAAACTTGCCGGAGACTTAATGGAAGATCTCTTCCGTATCTCCTTAAACCGGCTGACCCGGGACATCAAGTACCAGCTCGAACGCGCCAGCATGCGGCACCGCGATCTCTCGATTGGGACGGCCGTGCGTGCCGATGTGCTGACCGAACGCCTGCTCCACCCGCTTGCTACCGGTAACTGGGTAGGCGGAAGGACCGGGGTTTCACAACTCCTCGACCGCATCGATCACATGGCCGTGCTCTCGCACCTGCGCCGTGTGATCTCCCCGCTCTCGCGTTCACAGCCTCACTTCGAGGCACGAGACCTGCACCCGACCCAGTGGGGCCGGATCTGCCCGAGCGAAACTCCTGAAGGGCCGAATTGTGGGCTTGTCAAGAACTTCGCCCAGATGGTTGAGATCAGCAAAGGTGTGGACAACGAAGAAGAGATCATGCAGATCCTCCACAACCTTGGCGTGGAACAGATCAAGGGTGAGTCACGATGAAGAAATCACGCGTATTTGTAGACGGTGCACTTGTCGGACTCGTGGATGACCCCAAAGCACTGGTCACCGGTATCCGGGCCATGCGCCGCCAGGGCGCGATCGCTTCTGAGGTCAATGTCTCGCATAAGGAATATAACGGCGATGTCGTCATTCTTACCGACCGGGGCCGCGCCCGCCGCCCGCTCATTGTCTTAAAGAACGGTGAACCGCTCATCAGCGATGCCGATCTCCAGAAACTGGCCAAAAAAGAGATCGATATGTCCTGGTTCGTCCAGCGCGGCATGATAGAGTTTCTCGATGCCGAGGAGGAAGAGGATCTCCTCATCGCGATGAACTTTGATAAGATCACGCCCGCTCACACCCACCTTGAGATCGACCCCTCCCTGATCCTGGGTATCGGTGCTGCGCATGTCCCGTTCCCGGAGCACAATGCCAGTCCGCGTGTCACCATGGGCGCAGGAATGGTCAAGCAGGCACTCGGTTTCGGTTGCGCCAATATGAAGCTCCGCCCCGACACCCGCGGGCACCTGCTCCACTACGTGCAAAAACCGCTCACCCACACGCAGACCTCAGAACTGATCGGCTCGGATGACCGCCCTGCCGGACAGAACTTTGTCGTTGCAATCCTCTCCTACGAAGGCTACAATATTGAAGATGCACTCATCTTCAACAAAGCCTCTATCGAGCGGGGTCTCGGACGCTCCCACTTCTTCCGTACGTATGAGGGAGAAGAGCGCAGGTATCCCGGCGGACAGATCGACCGCATTGAAGTCCCTGAAGAAGAAGTCGCCGGTGCCCATGGTGCCGAATCCTACAAGAATCTCGATGAAGATGGCGTTATCAACCCCGAGACCGTTGTGGCTGAAAAGGATGTCCTGATCGGCAAGACTTCCCCGCCCCGGTTCCTTGAAGAACCAACCGGTGAATTGATCGCCGTCGAAAAGCGCCGCGACACATCCGTTACCATGCGCAGCAACGAGCACGGCATTGTCGACACCGTGATCATCACCGAGGGCGAGAACAGCTCCCGGCTGGTCAAGGTGCGCACGAGAGATCTCCGTGTACCGGAAGTCGGTGACAAGTTCGCATCCCGGCACGGACAGAAAGGAGTTATCGGTCTGATCACGCCACAGGAAGATATGCCGTTCACCGAGAGCGGTCTCTGCCCTGACCTTGTGATCAACCCCCACGCCATCCCCAGTCGTATGACCGTCGGTCACATGCTTGAGATGATTGGCGGGAAAGTCGGGTCGCTGGAAGGACGACGTATCAACGGCACCGCATTCGGTGGCGAGAGCGAGGCAAATATCCGTGCATCCTTAAAGGCGCTCGGGTTCTCTCACAATGGCCGCGAGGTCATGTATGACGGTATCACCGGCAAGATGTTCAAGGCCGATGTCTACATCGGTGTGATCTACTACCAGAAACTCTACCACATGGTATCGTCCAAGATGCACGCCCGTTCCCGTGGACCGGTGCAGGTGCTCACCCGCCAGCCGACAGAAGGCCGTGCCCGTGAAGGCGGTCTCCGGTTCGGTGAGATGGAACGAGATGTCATGATCGGACACGGTGCTGCAATGGCACTGAAAGAGCGTCTGCTCGATGAGTCGGACAAGGTCATGGAATATGTCTGCGCACACTGCGGTATGGTTGCGATGCTTGACCGCAAGCGCAACATGACCCGGTGTCTTGCCTGCGGCAACGAGACCGATATCTACTCGGTCGAGATGAGTTACGCGTTCAAGCTCCTGCTTGACGAGATGAAGAGTATGGGAATTGCACCCAGGTTGAAATTACAGGACGTGGTGTAAGATGCCATCCCCAAAACGAATCGGACAGATTGAGTTCGGTCTGTTATCCCCCAAAGAGATCCGCGAGATGAGCGTGCGGAAGATCATCTGGGCAGACACCTATGATGACGACGGGTTCCCCTACCCCCAGGGACTGATGGACTTAAACTTAGGGGTCATTGATCCCGGTCTCCGGTGCAAGACCTGCGACCAGAAGGCCAGCGAATGTCCCGGGCATTTCGGGCACATTGAGCTTGCAAAACCGGTCATCCATGTCGGATATACCCGGTTGATAAGAAAACTCCTGCGTGTGACCTGCCGCTCCTGCGGTCGCGTGCTGTTAAGCCCTGAAGAGATCGAGAAGGTAGTCGGGACGGAAGAAGACCAGACCGGCGACCTGCTCTCAGAAAAGGATGTGAAAAAGGAGCGCATCTGCCCCCACTGCGGTGACCAGCAGCTCAAGATCAACTTCGAGAAACCGACAACATTTTCTGAAGTGGTCATTGAGGAAGGAAAGAAGGTTGAGCACAAGCTCACTCCTGCTGACATACGATCCCGCATGGAAAAGATCCCCAACGAGGACTTAATCCCGCTGGGTATCAACCCTGATGTGGCCCGTCCTGAATGGACGATCTTAACCGTGCTGCCGGTTCCACCGGTCACGATGCGCCCGTCAATTATCCTGGAGAACGGACAGCGTTCGGAAGATGACCTGACCCACAAGCTGGTGGATATCATCCGTATCAACCAGCGGTTCAAGGAGAACCAGGATGCGGGCGCCCCCCAGCTGATCATTGAGGATCTCTGGGAACTGCTCCAGTATCACGTTACCACGTACATGGACAATGAAGTGGCAGGCTGCCCGCCGGCACGCCACCGCAGCGGTCGCCCGTTAAAGACGCTGTCACAGCGTCTCAAGGGTAAAGACGGCCGTTTCCGTGGATCCCTCTCCGGTAAGCGTGTGAACTTCTCATCCCGTACGGTTATCTCTCCGGACCCGAACCTGTCAGTACGGCAGGTCGGGGTTCCCCGGGCAGTAGCAAACGAGATGACGATTCCCGTGCGCGTAACCATCCACAATATCGAGGAACTCAAGCAGGTTGCCCGGACCGGGCCTGTCCGCCCGAATGTCAATGCCCCCTGTGGTGCCAACTATGTCATCCGCCCGGACGCCCGGCGTCTCCGGCTCGCTGAAGGCAACCTCGATACGGTCGCCGACATGATCGAACCGGGCTGGACCGTTGAACGGCAGCTCAGGGATGGCGATGTTGTGCTCTTCAACCGTCAGCCCTCACTGCACCGTATGAGTATCATGGCGCACCGGGTCAAGGTCATGGAAGGCAAGACATTCCGGCTCAACCCGGCCGTCTGTCCTCCGTATAACGCTGACTTTGATGGTGATGAAATGAACATGCACGTGCCCCAGACAGAAGAAGCGCGTGCGGAAGCCACCATCCTCATCTCTGTGCAGGAAAACATCTTATCACCGCGTTTCGGCGGCCCCATCATCGGTGGAATCCACGACCACGTCTCGGGTATCTTCATGCTCACGCATGACACCCGCTGGTTCACCAAAGAAGAAGCTCTCTACCTGCTCCGGTATTCCCATATTGAACGCATGCCGGCACCGGGCAAAGTAGAGAACAAGATAGAATACTGGAGTAACAAACAGGTATTTTCCACTATTCTTCCCGACAGCCTCAACATGGTTTTCCAGGCAAGTTCCTGCCAGAACTGTGAGATCTGTAAAAAGGAACTCTGCGAACGGGATGCATATGTCCGGATCTTTGACGGAATCCTTGAGTCAGGTACCATCGACAAGAAGGCAGTCGGTGCATTCGACGGCCAGATCGTCAACCGTATCATCCGCCAGCAGGGGATGAGCCGGGCAACCGATTTCATCGATGACATGACCAAGCTCTCCATCCGTTCGATCATGTTCGATGGTTTCTCGTTCGGTATCGATGATGAAGACCTGTCCAAGACCGAGTACGGCCAGATCGAAGAGATTCTCAAGAACGCAGCACTCGATGTTGACCGCCGTATCAAGATCTACGAAGACGGCCAGCTCGAACCTATGCCCGGGCGTACTGTTGAAGAAACGCTCGAGATGCAGATCATGCAGGTGCTCGGAAAAGCCCGTGACCTGACGGGTCAGATTGCAGGCCAGCACCTTGGTCTGGGTAACAGCGCAGTGCTGATGGCCGTCTCCGGTGCCCGTGGTTCGATGCTCAACCTGACCCAGATGGCGGGTTGTATCGGCCAGCAGTCCGTTCGTGGTGAGCGTATTATCCGTGGTTATGATGACCGCACGCTCCCGCACTTCAGGAAAGGAGAGCAGGGTTCGGATGCACACGGGTTCATCCAGCACAGCTACAAGGGCGGGTTAAACCCGACCGAGTTCTTCTTCCACGCAATCGGTGGCCGTGAAGGTCTCGTCGACACGGCCGTTCGTACATCCCAGAGCGGGTACCTCCAGCGCAGGTTGATCAATGCACTGCAGGACCTCAAGGTAGCATATGACGGCAGCGTGCGGACAACCGGTGGCAGGATCATCCAGTTCGAGTATGGCGAAGACGGCACTGACCCGACCAAGAGCGCCTTTGGCGACCCGGTCGATGTCAAGGGTATTGTCGAGAGTATCTTAAAGGAGGAAGTCTGATGGCGCTTGCAGAGAAATTCGAGAAAAAAGTTGAGGCCGCTGACCTCCCGGTCAAGACAAAAGACCAGATCCGCAAGTTCCTTGAAGATAAGGAGATCACCGATACCCAGTTCAAGCAGATCCTTGAACGGGTCATCAAGGAGTATCTCTCCACACGTATCGAGCCCTGTGAGGCAGTAGGTGTGATTGCCGCCCAGTCCATCGGCGAGCCCGGTACACAGATGACGATGCGTACATTCCACTACGCAGGTGTCGCTGAGATCAACGTTACCTTAGGTCTGCCGCGTCTCATCGAGATCATGGATGCCCGAAAAGAGCCCAGCACCCCGACCATGACGGTCTATCTCGAGGAAGATTACCGTAACGACCGTGACCGTGCCCGTGAAGTCAGCTGGCAGATCGAGGCAGCACCCCTTCATGAGTTCGGGGATATCACGACCGACATGGAGAACATGCACGTGATCGTGCACCTGAACACCAAGGTCTGCGACAAGCGCAAAATCTCACCGGGTGAGATTATGGAAGTCGGCCCCAAGAAGATCCGTGACCGCCGGCACTACCGTGACTTCGACCACGAGATCGATGAGGATAAAGCCACGATCATCTTCTCCCCAAAAGACAAGGAGAGTTACCAGAATCTCTTCCAGCTCGCAGAACACGTCAGGAACGTGATTGTGCAGGGCATTGATGATATTATGCGGGTCGTCGTCAGAAAGGAGGGAGGGGAGTATATACTTTATACTGAAGGCTCCAACCTTAAAGACGTATTTGATGTAGCTGGTGTGGACACCACGCGTACCCGTACCAATAACATCAGTGAATGTGCTAACGTGCTCGGCATCGAAGCAGCCAGAGAAGCAGTCATCCATGAAGCGGTATCCACGCTCAATGAGCAGGGTATCTTAGTTGATGTCCGTCATCTGATGCTTGTTGCAGATATGATGTGCATGGAAGGCGAAGTCAAACAGATCGGGCGCCATGGAATTGCTGGCGAGAAAGAGAGCGTTCTCTCGCGTGCAGCATTCGAAGTGACGGTCAATCACCTGCTTGATGCAGCCGTTGCAAATGAAGTAGACGAACTGAGCGGCGTTACCGAAAATGTCATTGTCGGTCAGCCAATCCAGCTCGGTACCGGCGATGTAAAACTTATCGCAGTCAGACAACACGACAATTAAACTTTAACACGAGGAATTGTATATGGATTTTAATGCTTCACTCAGAAGAGCTATCAAAACCGGAAATGTAATTCTTGGCCAGAACAACACCGAAAAATGCGTAAAAGAGGGCAAAGCCCAGATGATCGTCATTGCAGGCAACTGCCCGGCAGCCTTCAAGTCAAAAATTACCGCTACAGAAAATCTCTTCATCCATACCTATGAAGGGTCCAGCATGGCGCTCGGAAAAGCCTGCGGAAAACCATTCATGGTCAGCACGCTAGCGATCATCAGCCCGGGCGAATCAGATATCCTGTCCCTTAAGAGGGCATGATATGGTCGAAGTAAAACTTACTGAAGACTGTATGCGTCTGATCTCTCAGTTCGAGAGTCTGACTGGCGCGGGAAGCCGCGACTGCGTGATGGATGAGCGCAATGCCCGCCTCATCTTTGTCATCAACCCCGGCGATATGGGGCTTGCGATCGGCAAGAAGGGAGCCTCGATCAAGAAGGCTTCCGAAGTGATGGGCAAGAAGATCGAAGTCGTTGAGTACAACAGCAATGTCGAACAGTTCATCAAGAACTGTTTCCTGCCTGCCCAGGTCACCTCCCTGCTCTTTGACGGGGAGCCCGGCGAGCAGACGGTTCAGGTCGAAGTCAGGGACGAGGACCGGGGCATTGCGATTGGAAAGGACGGAAAGAACATCTTCAAGGCAAAAAAGCTCGCACAGCGCCAGCACGATATCGCTGATGTGCAGATCCTCCAGAAAGAGATGGATGAACAGCCATCAGCAGCTGACGAACAGTCTCACCTATAATTCTTTTTTTGATTTTACCTGTCGTTGTGGTGATTCTACAGGTAGGTGTACGTTTAAGAAAAAGAACGGGCTTGGAGGGATTTGAACCCCCGACATCCGGGTTAGAAGCCCGGCGCTATGTCCAAGCTAAGCCACAAGCCCTCTTGGTGCCTGATAACTACGTTCTACAGGATAATTAATGTGTTTCATGCGGCGCATTGTTTCGCACGGACAAAACGAGATTCTTCGCTCTCAATTATTTTTAATGAGATTGTTGTTCCCCTTTTTAATCAGGTTTCATGAACGGTGAATAAGTGAGTCAGACAATCGCTGGGCACAGGTGGTTGTTAGAAAAGTAATTTAATAAAATTTATCAGATGATGATACCCAAGTATTTTTATTCGTTTGAACGATCGGGAAGTCTGACATGAAAAAAAACTTTCTTGTGATTTGTGCGTTGTTGCTCCTGCTGCTGCTTCCATCTGTAGTCTCCGCGGTCGGAAATATTACCGTAAATTCCGCCCCAACCGGGGCAACAATTCTTCTGAACGGGACCAATACCGGCAGTACTACTCCGGCGACCATTGAAAATATCCCTGCCGGATCGCACACGATATTGTTGCAAAAAACCGGATATCAGGATAATTCGCAGACGGTTACTGTCACTGATAACGCAACTAGTACCGTTTCCCAGACTTTGACGGCAGTTATTACAGCACCCACCATCACCAGCATCTCTCCTGCCAGCGGGTACAACTCCTCTACAGTCAGCATTACCAGTATTACCGGAACAGGATTCTCAACCAGCTCTGCACCGGGTGTTGTTCTGATGAAAAGCGGGCAGACTAATATCACTGCAACGGGTGTTACCTATACATCGGCAACGAGCATCGCATGCACCTTCGATATCACCAGCAAACAGGCAGGATACTGGAATGTTATCGTGACCAATCCTGACGGACAATCTGCCACCCTTACGAATGGTTTTGAGGTTAAGGACTCTGTTGCTGCGGTAACCTTATCCAGCATCACCCCAAGCAGTGCACAGACCAATTCTACCGTTTCCATCTCGTCTCTATCAGGAACCGGCTTTGTTGTCACTCCCCAGATAATCCTGCGACGATCCCTGTACAATGACTTGTATGGATCGGTTACCTCTGCCACAACGACAAATATTGTTGGAACATTTAACCTTACAAACCGGGTACCCGGCACGTACCAGGTCTGTGTGATCAACTCCGGTACGGATGCCGTCTGCGGCCTGAGCTTCACAGTCACTGCGATAGCATCAACCGCCAACGGCAGCATCAATGTCAAATCCACCCCCTCCATCTCCAAGGTGTACCTGGATAGTGTCTTTAAGGATTATACCCCGATAACACTCTACAACGTCACTCCCGGTACCCACACCGTGATGGTACGAAGCGCCGGCTACAAGGACTATTCAGAGAATGTCATAGTAACTCCCGGAAATATCTCTTATGTAACCGCATCGCTTGTTCTGACTCCAGAAGAGACCACGGTCACGACAACGGCTCCCAAAACAACCGTGACAACGGTGAAAACAACGGTCAAGTCCACGGCAAAAGCCCCCACGCCATGGCCAAGCGCCACGACAACACCGGCTTCGCCTGTCAGCACCCTCGCGATTCTTGGTGCGGTTGGCGTAGGTCTTATCGTACTCAGGAAATGGTAAACTCTTTTTTTTAATTAAAAATGTGGAATGGTATAGTTATCCCGCATGATAGCAGGATGACTTGAGCACTTCGACTTCGGTAGGCCGGCAGAGCCCTTCGTGGAATACTTCTTTGATCACCGATGAAGCGCAGAACTTGACCTGCACACGGGCAGACATGCGCTCCCGCTCCTCGAAATACATCCCGTGGTTGAACTCGACGATCCGTTTCATTGAGATCGCAGTCGAGAGCACATAGACGCAGATCCCGGCATCGCCCGGGCCTAAGTCTGCGAGGTCGATCGAGGTCATGAACATATGGGTTTCCGGGCCGGGCTCGACATCGGCTATGGTCACGATATTATGAGCGCTCTGCAGCTCGATGGTGCGGGGCCTTCCGCCTTTGAGTTCCCTGATAATTTCCGGCGAAATTCCGGTTAATGCAGCACATCTCATCGCAGTCACCCGTACATGATAAGATCTTTTTTCGGCGATTGTTCTGCGGACTGCTGTACTTCTTCAGAGATTTTTTGCATACTCTGCTCGATCTCCACTGCCTGGTCGATGAGTGGCTGCATATCGAGGCTGAGATTGTACATCTTATTGAGCACCTCAATGGTCGCAGCCGCTGCCCGGGGATCAGGCGCATTCACAGTCTCTCCCAAAAGACCGTACCCGGGAATACCACGGGCTTTACATTCCGTCAGCAGGCTGGATGCTACGCCCGATATACTCCCGATCGGCAGTAACAGGGTGTGTTCCTCGATCCGCTTGAGTGCGTCCTGGGTTGTGGCAACCCCAAATACCCGTTTCTCCGGTTCGTTCGTTATGATACCGGCGATCGTGAGCACCTCTTTAGGGTTAAACTGTTCGAGCCAGTCGATAATGTCGCGTGAGGTCTCGTAGCAGATCATGGGATGGATCGGGATGTCCGCGACAATGGCTGCGATATCATTTTTTATATAAATCCTGACCGGGTCGTTGATCACCCCTCTGTTCATCATCGCCAGCGGAGGAAAAAATTTCGAAGTCATCGTGCCAATCTGCTCAAACTCCAGCTGATCGACCATATACTGCAGTGCGATGGTACCGACAAGCCCGCTCCCCGGAAAGCCAATCAGCACCGAAGTACTGCCAGGGGGAAGCGGTTTTGATATGACATTGATGTCTTTTTTCGGGATCATCTCAATCAGGTCATTACGAATAGTATCGAGACGTGAAACGATCTCAGTTTGAGACTCATGGGCGTCTTTCGTCATTAGATTAACATACACGCACTACCTAAAAAATAGTATGCAGGAGTATCCAATCAAACGCGGGTTGACAAAAGATCTCGAGACCCGGATCGTTACTGAATTCAAGACCTGTTTCGGCCTGGAGCCGGAAAAGACTGCCAAAGGACACCGGATAACATTCGGGGCGCTCAAGCGACTCGATGTGACCGCGGGAGCCGGTGGAAAATCGGTCATTATCGATACCGAATCGGACATGAGTGTGAGCGATGAAGTGATCATCGACACGAACAAGCGCTTCAGGAAATATCTCGATGCCGTCACCGGGTTCTCCACCAAGGAACGTGTGAAACGGGCAAAGGGTTCTGAATAGGGTTAAAAATACCCATGGTTACCTGTGACGCGTGCGGTAAGGATGTACCTGAAGGAAATAACTTCTGTACATCCTGCGGCGGGGTCATTGTTTCACCTCCCGGTTTTTCAGGTACCGCCGTTCCGGCGGGACAGGAACTTAAGCCCAAAGAGCTTGTTTCCTGGAAACGGAAGATCCCGCTCATCACAAATCCCTATCTTGTTCTGCAGTGCCTTTTCATTCCGCTCGGCATTGGGATGGTGATGGGAAGTTTCCTCTCCCTTGTCGCCGGAGGGGAGTGGGACCTGCTCGTCCTGATGCTCATCATCGGTGCCGGGCTTTCCGTGCTGTTCCTCATCATCATGCTCGTGCTCCAGATCGTTACGGGCGGCGGTCTTGAAACGGAGTTTTTCATCAGCAATGAAGGTGTTGCCCACAGCGCAGGAAGGACCACCCGGACCCTGAACCGGGTATCAACCGGAGGTTCTGCCGTACTGGGCTCCATGTCGGGAAGCGGTGCAGGACTCCTTGCGATGTCACAGGAGAACAATATGCTCGCATGGAATGAGGTGCGGTACGTATCGGTATACCGCAGGGTGCGGAGTATTGTATTTCGCTCAAAATACCTCATCAGCCCGGTAGTTCTCTATTGTACCGAAGAAAATTTCCCGGGGGTTCTTGCAATGGTAAAGAAATATGCCCCCTCTGCTGCCACCGCTCATATCTGATTTTCTTGTTGTTCCCGGCACTTTGCTTATACGGCCGGGATTTTTCCGGGAAAAATGAAATACTCTTTATGTACCACGTTCAACCACTCTGTACTGATCAGTATGCCGTTCTGTCCTGAATGTGGAAAAGCCGTAGCCCCGAACGCAAAATTCTGCCGGAACTGTGGGGCGTCCCAGCTGGAAGATACCACGACTACCCCTGTGCCTGCACCGGCACAGGTAACCAGACCGGTACCTGAACCCATGCCTGCTCCTGCACCCGTCATTATCCCCCGGGAGCCCCCGCAGCCATCCCCGGTCCCTCTTCCGCCGGAAAGGGTGGAACCACCGGTTGCGCCGTTGCTCTGCAGTTCGTGCGGCAGCCCGCTCTCCCCGTCAGAGAAGTTCTGCGGCATCTGCGGGACACGCGCAGGGCAGGCAGTTCCCCCTGCTCCACAAGTTCCTCCTGCTCCCCTGGCACCGGCAGCCCCGGCAATGGGACAAACACCAGATGTCCGGACCTGCACTGCCTGTGGCAACGTGATCAAACCCGGTGACAAGTACTGCAGCAAATGTCTCGTGATTGTACGGGACAGCCCGCCTCAGGCAGCAGCCAGGGCAGCCACTCCCGCCCCCGCAGGTTTCCCGGTCCCGTCACCGGCACCGGTCATGGAGCCACCCTTCGGAGCCCGGAGCTGCAATACCTGCGGGAACATCATCAAACCCGGCGACAAGTACTGCAGCAAATGCCTTGCCATTGTGCGGGATAATCCGCCACCGGCAGCAGCACCGGTACGCCCCCCGGTTCAACCTGCTGCACCAGCAGCTCCCGGTTCCTATGTCTGTGCATCGTGCGGCAGTCCTATTGCCGGCACAGAGAAATTCTGCGGTATATGCGGTGCCCCGGTTGTAGCAGCCCGCGTTCCTGCACCGGCACAATCACAACCTGTCCAGAAAACCTGCAGCGTGTGCGGAGCTCCCATCAGTGACTCAATAAAATTCTGCGGGGGGTGTGGAGCGCCTGTTGGCGCATCCTTTCGCGCCGCCACGGTAGCACAACCGGCCCCCGATGCCGGTGCAGCCCCCGCAATGCCGCCGTCGGGAGAACAGATTATTGGCGTGATCGGCAATGCCCGGAAGATGAAGATGCTGGGGGCGAGCTGGGATACCTATGCGCTGGTGATCACGGATCGCCGCATGATCATTGCCCAGCTCACGGCAGACATGCTCAATGCCGCTTACAAGGAAGCAGCGGAAAAAGCCAGGACAGAAGGCAAGGGATTTTTAGGGCAGATGGCACACCAGATGGCCGTTGCTTTCCAGTACTGTCAGAAGTATGAGACCATGCCTCCCGATAGCGCACTTGCTGAGACAAAAGGGAACCGGGCGATAGATAATATGCGGATCTCTGCGATCGAAATGAACGACAAAGCAACCCGAAAAGGCTCGATGGACTATCACGAGTTCATCATGACCGTCCAGTCAGCCGACGGGAAATTTGAGTTTTATATCGGCGAGGATGATCGTTTCATCACGATTCTGAAGACCGCCTACCAAAACCGGGTGCACATGCCGGTTGGGTACTTCAGCACCGGTGCGGTTCGGATCAAACTGTTCTGATCCTCCCGGTCATCCTTTTAAAAAAATCTTTTTAAATGTGGTTTAAAATCAATTTCACAACTAATTGTTTTTTGTATCTCAATTAATTGGAGTAATTTTTCAGAATACATTTTTTTATTAATTTTTATTGCTTCAATATTACATGATGACAAAACACAATGTTCAAAATCTCTTTTTAAAAATTCATTTATATAAGTCGATATTTTGTAAATTTCATCTATTTTTTTCTGTTTTTCTAATGGTATATCAACTAATATACCTTGAACACGACAAAAATCATATGAATTTTGAAGCAATTTAATAGGAGCGTAAACTGTGATCGCCGCATTTTCAGTAGTATTATTTAAATTTTCTAACCAGTTTTTAATTATGGGTTCAAGTTCTAAGAGCATTTGAACGTTCGCTTGTATCTCATATTCTAATCCTTTAATCCCATAATTAAAATGGTCAATTGATGTTAATTTTCTGTCAAGATACAAAATAATTAAAGCAATAATTAAAGCACTGATAGTAGAAACAAAAGTAGATAATAAATTCATGAATTCAAATTAAGTGTTCCTTTACAATTATCTTTCTAAGGAATTGTTGAAAAATGAAAAAGATCAGGGTTTTGTTCCCCTATACATCAGTGACAACCCGGCAGCGAATGCAAGGACCGCAGTCACCGGATCGAGAGGTGATTTGGGTGTTGTGGTTACCGGTACGGGTGTGACGGGAAGCGATGTGACCGGCGCGGTAATAACGGGGGTTTCGGTTGTGGGCACCGGTGTCGGGGTATTTGAGTATTGTGCCGAAGATCTCGGTATCAGGGTTACCAGCTCGATCTCATCCGAATCGACCGCGAGTGTTAACCCGTAGAGGGCATACTCATCCGCAATAGCAATGCGCGTACCGTCAGCGCTCACGGCGAGCGCCCGGGGATGGATGATGGAGTCCATCTTCTTTTGTGTCAGGAGTTTTCCGCCGTGGTCCAGTACATACAGGTTCCGGTCTATTCCTGCCGCAACAATCACATGAGCATCCTGCGAAACCGCAACTGCATTGACCCATGCTCCTGCAGGATATGTCCAGTGGACCTTGCCGTACCGGTCCATGGCCCGGACGTTTTTGTCCTGGCTGCCAATCACAATAACGGAACAGTCATAGGAACAGGCCGTGCTGATGATCGCATCCTGGGTGATGTCGTACATCCAGTTGAGGTTGCCGGTGTTCGTGTGCGAAGAGACTCGTTTTCCTCCTGAAGTAATGATGGTGGAGCCATCGCTGGAGAAGAGAATATCAGTATCAATACTGCCATTTTTTATATCCGACCAGACAGGATCAAGGGCCGGTGTCAGGTACTTCAGACCCGTATCGGTTGTAGCAACCACCAGCGTGCCTTGTGGCGAGATAGCGAGCTGTTTTACCAGCGAGGTCTGGTTCCGCGCGAAATTATACCCGTCATTATACCATGAATTGATATTTCCCCGTTCATCAGCAGCGACAATGAACGTGCCGTTTGCAGAGATCGCCACCGCCCGAACCGGGCCTTCCATAGTCCGGGACCAATTCTCCACCCCGTCTTTATCGAGCATTACCACTGTCTTTCCCAAACCATAGACCACATAGTTGCCATCTGCACTCATCGTCGCGATACTCCCCGGATGTCCCCCCCAGTGCAGCTTCCCGTCCCAGCTCCGGACGTACATCTGGCTGCCCCCGGCAAAGACCCGCGAACCGTTTGAGGAGAACATCACGCCGCTGTAAGATGCCCCCTCACCAGGTATGCGTTCTTTCCATGTGGTGCCGATACTTGCCGCAGTGATCGCAGTGGCCGGGACTGAGATACAGATGATGAGAAGTGCCGTGATCGCAAGAAAAATCCGGGTTCCTGATGACATGATATTTCCTACAGGATGGTAATTGGTGTGAGGATATCTGGCTTGTGGAGGGAATAAAAGTGTGAGACAGACTATTGTTTTTTCAGGGTTTTTCTGCGGTCCCCTCTTCTGATAACGAGATCTGGATAACCTCATCAAACTCCCGGGTCAGTTTGTTGTGATACACCGCCTGAACCTCAATGGGATCCGTGCATGCAGGGTCTGCACGGATCTGGAGGATTACATCTTTCTCTTCACCATGAGGGACCATGAAGGGCTTTGGAATCCGGGAACTTTCACACCCTTTGACGCTCAGGGTGATATTATAAGCAAATGATTTCCCGGTATTTCTGACCAGCAGGTCAATGACATACCAGCCATTGGGATTTTTTTGTATACTCCTGCAAATAATCTCGATCCATGGATTGAGAGAGCCCAATTCTTCCTGCGCCTCCAAAAGCCCGGGGTTGATCTCCATTGCCCGGGTATAACACTCGTAAGCTTCATACTCCTTCCCCAGCTTCTCAAGAATCACTGCTTTGCGCATCAGAACCCGGACGTTTTTATTGTCAAGAGCAAGCGCCTGGTTATAGCACAAGAGGGATTCTGATTCTTTCCCGACTTTTTCCAGCGCCATACCTTTTGCATACAGGGTGTCTTTGTCCCGAGGGTTGATATCCAGTGCATGATCAAAGAGATGGATGGCTTCAGCATCCCTGCCAAGATGATCAAGAATGACTCCCTTGCGATAGAGGGCCTTCTCATGATCCGGGTTTAAGGAAATGGCCTGGCTGTACGAGGCCAGCGCTTCTTCGAATTTTTCCATCGTTTCAAGGATTGTTCCCCGGTTATACCAGGAAGACAGGTTACGGGCATCTTCTGCTACCGCATGCTCGTAGGCCTGAAAGGCCTCTTCGCTCCTTTCGAGGTTCTGGAGGACGACTCCCTTATTGTACCATGCCTGGGCATTCTTCGGGTTTTTTTCAAGGCATCGGGTGAATGCCTCACACGCTTCAGGATATTCATTATGGTCCATGAGGACAATGCCCATCGCGTAATAGACCTCTGGATCCTCCATCCCAAGGGAAAGCACACGGCGGTAGGAGGCAATAGCTTCAGCGGTATTCCCGCGAGCCTGCAGGATACTTCCCCGGTTGTACCAACACAGGGCATTGGTTGGATCCAAGTCGAGGATCCTGTCGTAAGTCTTGACTGCCTGTTCACCCGACCCCATTTTCCGGTACAGATCAGCCAGACTTGTGAGCACCGGAATATTTTCCGGATCGATCTGTTCTATGGTATTAAACGCAACAAGTGCATCATTGAATTTCCCCTGTCGTACCAGCATATTTCCCTTCTCGCACCAGGCATCCGGGTTGGTCGGATTGAGGGTTATCGCTCTCTCAAATGGCCATATCGCCCCTTCACGCATTCCCCATTCAATAAGAGTTATCCTGATTTCCTCAATTAACTCAGGATTTTCCGGGAAATCTTTTACTGTATGTTCAAATACATCGATAGCTACCAGATACCGTCCCAGTTTTCTAAATAACCTCCCCTTCCTGATCAGGCCCTCGATACAACGCGGGTTGATGGATAGCACCTGGTTGAGCGGGACCAGTGCATCATCATATCTCCCGGTTTTTTCAAGGATTGCACTTTTGTTCAGCAGGGTAAGGATGTTATGGGGAATTACCGGAAGGTCAGGAGTGATCGCGAATGCATTTTCATATGCTGCGGCTGCTTCCCCCTCTTTTCCCAAGGCCAGGAGAGCGAGACCTTTGTTGTACCAGGCAAGGGAATTTTTGGGATCTGCGCTGATTGCCCGGTCAAAAACAACGAGTGCGTCCTCATAATCCCCCGCTGCCCCAAGTGCAATTCCCCGGTTGATGGCGGCATTACTATTGCCGGGATCCCGGGTCAGTGCCATCCCGAATGCGGCGATTGCCTCACGGTATCGTCCCAGGTTTCCCAGGGCCAGACCCCGGTAGACCAGCAGTTCCGCATGATCGGGTTCGATCTCCAGTCCCTTGTTGAAACTCTCGAGAGCTTTATCGCAGTCTCCGACCGACCACTGGTTCTGTCCACGCCGTATCCAGAAAATTCCCCTCCGGGGATCATTCTCTGCAGCGCCGGTTGATTCCCCCGGTGCCTGAGGGGGGGCATACTTGTCGGGATGCGTGGCCTGCGGCTCGCTTTTTTGTTCATCGCGATGCAGAAATTTATTAAAGAAGCTCAAGAGGGGTATAGCTCCCGGGTTTTTGGTATATGGGTGATTGTTTCAGGGCAATAAATAATCTTCAGTTATTGTATCGTTCCCGGTACCCGCACGTTAAGTACCTGTGTTTTAAGAACCTGCCTGGAATGTTTACTCCTGGGTGCACTGTTTTGTCCAGGCACTGCCACCTTTGATTCCACCAGAGGGCCCCTTCTGAACAAAATAAGAAAAAAGAGACTCTGTTGAAATCCTCATTTCCTTCATTCATTGGGTCCTCTGTGGCAGTTAGGATTGTAACCCCCTCTCTCCCCCAGAGGGGGAAGCAGCCCAAGGGGAGCACTCCTTGACCCCCCTTTATCGGAGTTCTTCTTCAACCGTCTGAGGGAATATCGCAATTGGGGGATACCCGAGCGGCGGGGGCGGAGGCACTTTGTGCTGGAGCCCCCAAGAGCAACCGCTTGTATCAAAGAGAGTTTCAACAGAGCCAAAAAAGAGAGATTATTCAATAATAATCGCCGGCTTGAACGGCAGGGCGGTTGCTGCTTTTACGTGCACGCCGTCTTCGGCATCGGTGATATGCACGGGTACCCCAAATTCGTGTTCGAGGAACACCTGTGCTGCTTCAAAGACCGCACGCTCGTTGATCGGGTCCTGTGCCAGCGGGGCAACAACCTGCGGGGGGAGCCGGTGGATGAGCGTGGTGCACTGTTTTGCGGCATCGGTCGCCTCTTTGCCCCGCTTCTTCATGGCATCGTTCTTCATGATCTCCTTGATCACGGTGTTCCTGTCCGAGGATTGTGCAATTGTCCGGAAGATATCATGCTTCCACTCCGGTGCAAGGGCGATCGTGACCGCCTTTGGGGTAAACTGGATCAGCTTCATGATCGATTCGATGTCCTCTACCGTGCGGGAGAGCAGTTCCTCCGAAAGTTCGACCCGGGGGCTGACGAGTTTCTGGTCTGCAACCGGCCACGGGGCAAACGAGACGAGTCCTTCTCCGGCCAGTTCCTTCCACAGGTGCTCCCCCGTAAACGGGATGAACGGCGAAAGGAGCCGCACCCAGACGGAGCAGAGCGTGTGGAGTTCCCGGCTGCCATCGCAGTTCTCGGGCAGCCTCCGGCGGTACCACTTCAGGTCGGTCTCGATGCCAAACCAGGCTTCCTGGAGGGCCTGCCGGGTCTGGAAGTTATTGAGCGCCTCGGTGGTCCGCTCGATATGCACCTGGAGCCGACTGACGAGCCACTTGTCGATATCGTGCGGTTCTCCGCCGGCATCCTTCATCTCCATGATGGTTGCATAGAACCGCTCGATCTGCTTCCTGGTCGAGATGACGAGTTCGTTTCTCCAGTCAAAGTCCTGCCACGGCTCGGCGCTGCCCATTAAGAACATGCGCACGGTGTCCGCCCCGAACTCCTGCACAGCATCCTCGAGCAGGAAGACGTTGCCTTTCGAAGAGGACATCTTGGCGCCGTTTAAGAGACCCATGCCAAAGACAACCATGCCTTTCGGGAACTTGTCCTTCTGGCCTTCAAAGACCGTGACGTGATGGAAGATCTGGAAGGTGAGGTGGTTCGAGATAAGATCCTTTGCCGAGAACCGGAAGTCGTACGGGTACCAGTAGAGGAACTCTTTTCGCATGGCATCGAGTTTCTTTATCTCTGGCAGGTCTTCGGATTTCTTGCCGAGGAAGATGTAGTCGAATACTTCGGGGGTGAGCAGTTTGGAATCGATCTCGCGAATCCTGTGGGCGATCGTGTAGTACGCCATGTAGACGGTGGAGTCCGAGAGGGGTTCGATTAACTGGGTGGTGTCCCACGGGAAACGGGTGCCGAGCCCCACGCGGCGGGTGCAGGCCCAGTCCTTGAGCCAGCCAACCGTGCGGTCAAACTCGACCCGGACCTCGGGGGGCACGAGCGCCATGTCCTTTAAGTGATCGGAGACCTGCTGTTTCCACTCCGGGTCGCTGTACTTTAAGAACCACTGGTCGTGCAGGATCTTGACCTTCACGCGGTTACCGCACCGGCAGATGACCGGCCGCTGGTCGAACTCGTACATGACAACCGAATCGTACTTCTCGGTCATGAGGAGAGCGACATCGTCACGGGCCACGCGGACCGGTTTTCCGCCGTATTTTTCAAATAGTTTCCCTTTTGAGAATTCCGCAGAGTAGATCTCCTGCGTGAGGGCGTCCATCCGGTTGTCCATCTGGTTCCTTATGCCGGCCTTCTCGACGGCATCCTTGGCCGGGATCTCCCCGTAACCCTCAACCTTTATCAGCGGTATGGGTTTGAGGGTCGTATATTTACCGGCCTGCTGGAGGTCGCGGAGGGCGATGTAGTCGAACGGTGCATGGGCGGGCACGCTCATGACGAGACCGCTTGCCATGTCCGGGTCAACAAAATCCGCAGGGAGGATCGGTACTTCGCCGCAGAGCGGGTGGGAAACGTTCTTGTCGACCAGATCTTTTCCGGCGATCTCTTCCCTGATCTCAACCGTGTGGTCCTGGAGGGCGAGTTTCTCTGCTGCCTCTTTAGAGACGATCCAGGCCTTGCCGTCAACGAGCACCCTGACATAGGTGACTGTCGGGTTCGCCCAGAGGTTGGTAACGCCGTGGATGGTCTCAGGGCGGAGGGTTGCGGTTGGGATGAACGCGTCGCCGAACCGGAACATGACCAGCGTGAATTTTATGACTTCGGCCTTGTCCCCTTCGAGCAGGTCGTGGTCGCCCACGGGATTGTCGTCAACCGTGCAGAAGCGGACCGGGTGGACCCCCTTGAGCACGTGACCGGCCCCGTAGAGGTGCTTCCACTGCCATTCGATGAACTTGCTGTAGCTCGGGTCTACCGTGATGAACCGGCGCCGCCAGTCGATCGAGAGGCCGCACGCGGTCATCACCCGCTGGTACTCTGACGCAAAGTGCTTGACGATGACCAGCGGATCGGTGAACTCATCGAGCACGTTCTGCGGTACCCGGTAGAGATCGCGGTAGAGGTGGATCGTTTTTGGGTCCTTGTTTGCGATCCGTTTCGAGATGCCGACTACCGGGGCTCCCGTGACATGGAATCCCATCGGGAAGAGTACCTGCCGGCCTTTCATTCGCCAGAACCGTGCGATGACATCCGGCACGATGTACGTCCGCCCGTGGCCTACGTGCATGGCGCCGCTCGGGTACGGGAATGCGACGTTTATGTAGAACTTTTCCAGATTCGACGGGTTGGACTCAAATGCGTGTATCCACCGCTCGTGCGCTTCTTCTTCAAATCTGCCCAGATCAAATTCGCTCACATCATCACCTTTTTTTAAAAAAAAGAATTATACCGGCCGCAGCTTGATGATCTCGCTATTCTGGTAGCGCCGGATCATCTCCTGGGCAATGCTTGAGTTCTTGGCAAGGTGGATCTCACCCTGTTCATTCACGGTTGCGGTGAAGAGGTATTCCTTTCCGGCAAACACGTCAACAATCTTGCCGCTCTGTTCAGGAGCAATGATCGTCAGCTGCTTCTTGTCGGTCTGGATCTTCACGCCGCCGCCAAGGTTCATCTCCTCTTCAGCTCTCTGCGGCTGGCCCTGCATCTGCTGCCGGTCGAACTCGGAGCGGGGCTTGATGTCGATACCGATGCCGATCTTGTTGACGATTGCCGAGATGTTCTTGCCGCCCTTTCCGATTGCTGCCGGGACGTCCTTGTCGTCGATATATACCACTGCCTTGGTATCGCTGATCATCTGGACGTCGATAAAGCCCTCAGTGTAGCGCCCGATCTCGCGCTGGACATCCTTTTCCGTGAGTCTCCAGCCGGGGTGTTCGTCATTCTCTTTCTTCACCGGTTCCGGTGCTACCGGTACGGGGGTACGGGTGAGCTGCGGTGCCGGCATGACCGGCTGGCCGATATGCTGCACCTGCAGGGTTTTTACCGGCATTGCCATGATTGCTGCGGGGGCTGGTACACCTGCCATGACCGGCATGACGATGGTCTCGCCATCGTACCGGAAGACATCGAGCACGAGCTGGCCGGTTTCGTTGTCGGTCACGGTGGTCACCGGGCGCATGTGCACGTCGCCTGCCATCCCGTTGGGCACCTTGATGGTGAAATCGACATCGTAGACCCTGGAAATGACTCCCTGTTTGACAAAGATGATCGTGTTGACCACCTGCGAGAGCACCGAGAAGTCAACCCGGTTGGAGAAACGCTGGATGGCATCCCGCACGCCGTTTGCGTGGATGACGCCGACCATGCCTAAGCCCGCGAGCCGCATGTCGCCAAAGACATTGAAGTCCTCGTTCTTCCGCAGTTCGTCGAAGATCACGAAGTCCGGCCGGACGAGCAGGAGCACGTCAGCGGTGTTGGCCATGCTGCCGTCAAGCGCGGTATACTGGGTGATCTGGTCCGGTACCTGGAGTTCGCGGGGCGCCTCCATGGTCTTGACCACGTAGCCGGAGTCTGACAGGAATGTCGCAACGCTCTGGGCGAGCGTGGTCTTTCCCGAGCCGGGTGAACCGGCGATGATGAGCCCGCGTTTTTCACTGGTGATCCTTTTCGTGATCACATCGGATTTGGAGTAATCCTTTAAGGTCACGTCCACGATCGGGCGGACTGCGGTGATCTCCATGCCGTCTGAGAACGGGCGGCGGGCGATCGCGATCCGCATGGAACCGATCTGCACCACGGTGATGCCCCGCTTCTCGACTTCGATGAAGCCGTCGGGGTCACGCTTGGCCCGCTCGAGGATCTCCTGTGCCATGGCACGGAGTTCGTACTCGGAGGTCGGCTGGTCACGGATCTTCACGAGTTTCATGTCGCTGATCGTGCCCTTCTTTGCGGTAGGGGCGATCCGTTCTTTCAAGTACACGGCGATCGTGTGTTCGTCAAAGAACTGGTCGATGCCGAGCGGCCCGTAGTCGCCGACCTGCGGCTTTAGGTAAATGACATCGAGCCCTTTTGCCCGTGCCACTTCTGCCTGCACGAAATCGCTGGTTATGAACCGGGCCTTGTTTTCGCACGCGATACCCCGTATCATCGAATCGATCTCGCCGCCACTGGCAAGCTTGACCTGTTCGAGTGTCGGGCGGATACCGGAGAACTGGAGTTCTATGGTTTTTTCTTCGGCCATTTTGCACAGTTGCTGCAGTTCGTTCAGGCCCGAGAAACCTATTTCGCGTCCGTTATTTGCCTGGGCTTCGAGTTCTGCAATCACTGCTTCCGGGACGATTATTGTTGCACCCTTGTATTCACCGGCTTTTATCATTGAGGTTATGCGCCCGTCGATGAGGACGCTGGTATCTGGAACTAAAATCATATAATATCCTCGTATGGTCTTCTATGGTATGGTGTTCGTATGCTATGCTATTCTGTTGGATTTGTACGGGAATCCCTCTGCGAGCGCTCGCATGTTTCCCGCCACCTGCACGGACGCCTTGCAAGCCGCCGGTGCAGGTTATTCTGGATCAACGACCAAAAGATCGTTGATACGATAGATATATTACTGACAGGTTTATAAGGGGTTCGAAGGGTGAGGGCGGGGATATGGGGATTATATAATGAAAGTTCGATTAATCATGTCATTTACTAATTAAAGTATGACTTCTACTTTCCACGTACGAATGTAAATGGCCTCAAAATATAAAAAAAGTCAGATTAGAAAAAAATTTGGATACCCACAAAAAAGGAAAAAATCAATCCCTTCCGCCACACAACAGCTCAGCAATTAGTGCTCCAGCTACTACTGCAAGACCTAACCCGATAAGTAGTGCAAGTCCTTCTGAACCTTTGTAGTTCTGTTGGTTTTTTCCAAGTAATTGAGCCAACTCGTTTTGTTCGAAAGGAGTAATTACACCCATCTGGGCCTTATTGGTAAGATATTGAATGCGTGCATTTCTACTGTCCATTTTCGCACCCCCTTTTTACAACATCGATCATTTGCTTAGATAGTTCTTCTATAATTTCTTTTAAACTCTCATCCTTCAATAGATCACTTTGGAATAAATCACGGAGTTTTGACAATGTTTCCATTAACTCTTGTATCTGTAATTCACTACCTCTGAGCTCATAATGGTTCTTGAACAAGCCCATGCTGCCTAGTTCAATAAGAATTGCTTCTGCGATTGGACTAAAATCATCCATAGAAAAAGGGTAATAAACTTCTTGAACCATGGACCCGAATTTAACGCTAATCTCTTTGATTATGATACATCTGTTTTCAAATTTTTTTGTCTTTTTAATCATCCCGATTTCAATAGACACCGCTTGAGATGGCGTTTTTCCGGTAGGGCTATCGTCATCGGGAGTTGCAATCACAATAACCGCCTCACATGAATCCATCGAACTTTTAACTAAACTTCCAACATTTCTTGAAAGTTTTGGTTGTTTTTCTGCAATAACCGGGATACACCCAAGCGCGTCTATGATTCTGATTGCATAATCAGTAGGCCCGAAATTTCTTTCGCAATGACTAATAAAAATTCTTGGTTTCATAAGAATTACAATCCATTTTTTCTACGAAAACAAACTGAGATAGTGTTATTTTTAATTTAAACCTCAATATATTTGACGATTTGAATTTCTAATTGTTTTTGAATTTTTTTTATTCTCTATTTTTAAGAACCCATGGATACAGTCACTCGCCCCTGCTAATAGTTCTAATTTCATTTGTACCCCTTGTAAGTGAAGTTGCCCTCCACCCTTGCACCCACAACTTCCTGTGGAGCCACGACCGAACGGCCCGCCCGGCACTAAAACCCGGAGGGGGGTGGATACCCCTCCCTCAGCGTGAGGGATGGGACCCTCTCCAAACCACAAGGGCGGGACCCCCACCCCTCCTTCGTACGAAAGACAGGGGCCCACCCCCCCTCCGGTTGCATGCACGCGGGCTCGGATTCGCATGGAGTTATGACGGAAAGGGTATCCTGTGGCTGGTTGTTTCGAAAGGGGGGTGGGAGCCCCTCATGTGCCCGCATCACCCCCCATCGCCGGCCTGCCCGGGACACTGGATGCTTGAGAAGAACTATATATTATTGCACAGGGAATACCAATTATTAAGAGAACAAAGAAGGAAACCTGCATGACTACTTCAGAAACGGTGCACCGGATGATCGACGATCTCCCCGCAGACCTACGGCAGGAAGCGATCCACTATATTGAAGAACTCGCCCGCAGGAAGAAAAAACCTGCGGCAAAGAAGTTCAGCCTGGCATGGGCCGGGGGGCTCTCCCATCTTAAATCCAGCACAACCTCTGTGGAGCTCCAGCATAAGGCTCATGAGTGGCGGGACTAACGTGTACCTTCTGGCTACCAATATTTTTCTCGAACTGCTGCTCGATCAGGAAGAAGCCGCTTCTGTTCAGGTACTGCTCAATACCCAGGCCCCCGGAGATCTTCGCATCAGCGATCTCGCATTCCATTCGATCGGAATCATCCTCTACCAGAAAAAGGCAGCACATCTCTTCTCAGTATTCGTACGTGATCTCTTTGGCGAGGGAGGAATCACTATCCTCTCCCTGACCACTGAGGATATCGAGCGGGTTGAACAGGTCGCATCTGCATTCGGGCTCGATTTCGATGATGCTTACCAGTATATTGTCGCGGAAAAATTTGATCTGGTACTCGTCAGCTTCGATACAGATTTCGACCGCACCGATAAAAAACGGGTCACTCCAGTCGGAATTCAATAACTATCGGGAATTTACGTGTGGGGGTGCCCCCTCAGTGTGCCAGCGCCCTCTCCGCAATTCTCACCCACAACCCGCCCCTCCCCTGTGCCCGGTGGGTGACCCTCCCCACTTAGCTAAATGGGGAACCCTCCCCTCCAAAAAAAGAGGAGAGGGTGCCTACCACCCCTCTTCCTAAAAATATTTTGAACCCACCCTCCCCTTTTAGGCAAAATGGGGACCCTACCCCCCTCTTTTTGCATGAACGCCGGTACGGTTTCGCGTGGAGTCACGGCGGAGAGCGGTTTTTCGTCCAAACAGCCGGAGGGGGAAGGGTCCCCTTGGGTGCTGATGGGTAACCCTCCCCTCCAAAAAAAGAGGGGAGGTACCGGACCACCCCTCTTCTTAAAAATAGTTTGAGGTGACCCTCCCCTCTTAGCTAAATGGGGGACCCCCTGGTCAAAAAAAAGAGGGGAGGGTCCCCCATTTGCATAAAAAGGACATTATGCTTTCTTCTGGTGATAAAGGAGGGACGGACTTGTAAAAAATAATGATAGAGTTACACCGCGACGGTCTCGACTCGTACGCGGCTTATGATAAATTCGTTATCAACCGGGATCTCTTCCCCGTCTTCCCGCAGGCAGGAGATAGGGAGTTCAATTGCCTCCTTGGTGTTCGCAATTGTCTCTTCGAGGGTCTCCCCCTGCGAGAAGCAGCCTGAAAGTGCCGGCACTTCTGCCCGGAACCCGCCTTCATCAGCCTTGTGGATCAGAATCGTGTATTCCCAGATCTCGCTATGCATATTCCCGCAGCAGTTCTTTCACGGTAGCAGCGAGAGGGCCGAGATCGTGCCGGCTTGTTTCCCACACGATAGTGGTACTGATCTGGAAATAACCGTGGACCATCTTGTCCCGCATCCCGGCGAACTCTTTCCACGGGACATCCGGGTGATGATCGAGAATCTCCTGCGGAATTTTCTTGATAGCTTCTCCAATCACCACAAAATTGAGGATGATTGCTTCCCGGGTTTTCCGATCGCTGGCCAGCTGCTCGTACGTTATCCCCCCGGTATAGGACTGGATTGCCGAGATCGCATCATCAATATCCGAAAGATAGAGTTTTACTTCTCGTTTAGACATAGATGACCTCGGAAAGAACATCCTGGCGTATCACCGCTTTCAGCGTATCCGGCGTTACCAGGTCTACTCGTTTTCCCAGCCGATCGGAAAGAAAATGTTCAAGGCGCATGAACGTAACAAAACCGACCGGCTTTGAAAATTCCACCAGAAGATCGACATCGCTCTGCTCGGTCTGCTCGTTCCGGGCAACTGATCCGAACACACCGATCGTTTTTACAGAATATTCTGCTGCGACTTCCTGTTTGAGGTTTTTTAATGATGAGAGGATATCCTGCCGGCTGGATGTCATTGATGCTCCTATGTTAGAGTAAGCGATGATGTATTAATAAATATTTTAGACTGTGTTCGTTTTCCTTCAGTAATAATCATCTCTTGAAAATATCCCTCTACGGGTTGGCGGAAAAATAGTATCCTCTTCGTTCACGGGTAATTCACGATTGGTTTATGGGTCACTCCCTCTCCTCAGTCGGTACCGTTCCTCCCGCCCACTCCGCCACAGCCCCCCGGCCGACGTCCCCCCACGATCCCGCGAACCCCGGCATCATGCCGGTATCAACGATATTCTTATGCACCCCTTCATCCAATCTCACTATACTCCCCGGACCTCTCATGTCACACCACCGCCATCCATTCTCAAAACGCCCTCCCGGAGCTATTCCTGTAAATGGCGAACCCTCTAACCAGCCGGTCCTGATCACCGTTATTGATTACGATGCCACCCATTTCCAGGAAAAAACGGTCGACAAGATCAGCGATTGTTTCCTGTTCCGGGACACCGAAACGGTGACATGGATCAATGTCGACGGCCTGGGAAACCCAAAACTTATCGAAGACCTCGGGAAATGCTTCACCATCCACCCGCTCATCCTTGAAGATATCTTCAATACCGGGCAGCGTCCGAAGATGGAGGAGATGGACCAGTATATTTACCTGAACTTAAAGATGCTCACTTATCTCGACACCACGAAAGTCATCAAGATTGAGCACATCAGTATGGTCATCGGGCACAACTTCCTCATCTCGTTCCAGGAAGATATCGGGGATGTTTTTGATCCCGTGCGTGAAAGAATCCGCAAAGATGGCAGGATAAGGAAATTCGGCCCGGATTACCTTGCCTACGCGCTTATCGATGGCATTGTAGACAATTATTTTGGGGTTATGGAGAAACTCGAGGAACAGGTCGAGGACCTCGAGGAGGAACTGGTTGCCAGCCCGACACAGGACTCCATCCATAAGATCAACCGGCTCAAAAAGGATATGATATTTCTCAGGAAATCAGTCTGGCCGCTCCGCGAGATGATCAATAACCTTGAGCGGTCCGAATCAACGCTCATTCAGGAACCGACCAGGATCTACCTGCGCGATGTTTATGACCACACGATCCAGGTGATCGATACGCTGGAGACCTTCCGTGACATGGTATCCGGGATGATCGACATCTACCTTTCAGGCCTGAGTTATAAAATGAACGAGATCATGAAGGTGCTCACGCTGATTGCGACCATCTTCATCCCGCTCACCTTCGTTGTCGGTTTATACGGCATGAATTTTAAGAATATGCCCGAAATTGAGTGGGAATTCGGCTATTATTCGGTACTGATTGTGATGGCAATCATGGTACTGGGAATGCTCACCTACTTCAGGAAAAAGAAGTGGATCTGAAGCCTTAAGCTGAAATCATAAGCAGTCAGCAGGCCCGGCTGGGAAAGCCGTTTTTTTTTAAGGAAGCCGGTGACACGGACCGCAAGCAGGGGCGAACGTGTAAAAAGTAAGGATAGAGTTACACCGCAACGGTCTCAACCCGCATGCTCCCGGCCCGGGTCGTGCGAGCGGGATAGCCGGGCAAATATCTACGTATCGTTTGTTTTACCGAACAATTGCTCGGCCGGACACCCGATCTCCCTCTGCTTGCAATACCTGCAGGCCAGTTTTCCTCTGACAAGAGCATTGCCGAAGAAACCTAAGGTGAACAGGGCTATGATGAGAATGAGAACCGTCCAGGTAAACTCCTGTATCAGGAGCAGTATGCCTGCAAGAACGGGGACAATAAACACCAGAAAATCCGGGACAATATCTTTCCAGGTGATCTTCATCCGGTTGAATTTCTCCGGGTTGCCCCTTTGAAAAAACCGGGAGCTCAACCGGCCTTTCCCAAAAGCACAGGTCTTGCCGTAATAATAACAGTCCACGCAATGTCCGTGTAACAGCCGGAATTCAAGGAGGAGAATGAAAAGTACATAACCGATGACCCAGACGAGACTGAACCTGTACAGGATAATCGCACCAATAACATAGATCAGGAGTGACAAAAGATTTGATCCGATGACAATTATGGCTGGATAATTTTCACAGCATCCGGGTTCCTGCATACAGGAATAGACCTGTTAAAAATATAATAAAATTCCGCATTCTGTCATAAAATTTTGTCATCCGGGTGCAATCCCCCGGCACCCGGAATGTTTTACATCCACTATCTCACAAAGATCATGTGATGAAACAACCGCTTCCCCTCTTTGCCCTTCTTGCCCTCGTCGTGATCGGGGCATGTATTGCCGGATGCACATCAAATGCTCCCGCAACCTGCCCGGCAGCTATAGAGGAGACAAAATCTGTCCCCTCAACCCCCGCCGGCATGGGGACAAATATATCCCCACACTTCCTCTACGTCCAGGAATCCTCATCGGGATCGTTTGGACCTGCCGGAAACGGGACATATACCCTCACGCTTGACAGTGTCGTGCCTTACACGATTTATCTCTCCGACCGGGCTGACCGGACTGCCGGGTTCACGCACATGGATTACTACATTACCGGGTTTGACTGGTCGGTCGCGCCCGATGCAGCCATCTCCCGGCCGGGTGCAAAAGAGTCGGAAGATACCCTGATCGTGAATCTCTCGGCACCCCGGTATAATTCTTCGGTACGCCAGCTGATTTACACCGCAACGGCTCTTAACAATTATCAGGGTGACACACTGGCCGGATTCGTGACAAAAGCAGACCCGGCGCTACCGCGGGATCTTGGAAAGGTGAGGGTCTTTATTGATTCATCTTCGGGCGTAACGTGTCCGGAGGAATTTGTCCGGTGTCCCAGTGGGGAATGCGTAAAAACCCTCGGCTTATGCCCAACGGTATAGAATCATCCCACAGGTACGAAACGATAATATAAGGACAGGCAAAGCGTCCTTCCCCCCAAAAATCCTCTCCTTTTGCAGGGATCTCCGGTTACCTCCACAGCAGAAAATCCCTGCAGCTGCCGGAACCCGGTTTGCATAAAAGAAATCAGATCCGATCGACCCGGCCACCAGGTTTTTCTGCAGGTTCCGGTCGGGAATGCATAATCCGGAAAGAGCAGTAAAACAGGTTATTTCTTTTTGTGAAACACCAGCTCAATGCTGTCGAAGAGGGCCATCTCTTCAGTTTTCATCGGGACAAACCATGCAAAAATGACCGGCTGGTCAATGATCAGGGTCTGGTTCAGTCTCAGTTGTTCAACCACCCTGCCCTGGGACCTGACATTGATACCGATATCGTAGTCAGCCGGCCGGGCATTCCGGGGCATGAGGGTTGCATTAATCAGGATAATATTCCATGTCGGGGATATGGGCACACCGGCGCACCGGGAACCGCCCAGCATGTAGGGATCGATAACCTGATCGACAGAGGGAGTTATCCCGTCGACTACGACATTCGGTTTAGCATTCGCTTCCAGGAATGCCAATACCTGGCCCTCGGAGAGCAGGGTAAGCCGGGGAACCGGCTGCAGGATCCCGTACCCCGCTTCATTTGCGACCTGCGGGAACGACGCCTTCATACCACAGTCAGGAAGGTCAGACTTGAAATAATTCCTGACAAAAGCAAGAACAAGGATCTGGGGGTCTGTCGCTTTTTCTTCGACAGACGGTTCCTGTATCCACGTTGTTGTCGCGACTGGAAGGGTTGGACGTTCGCCGGGAGTAGGGGATGCAGCACCCGCGGGGGTTAAGACCAGACTCGCAGGGGGAGCGGTTGTGGCTAGGGGGGCAACCGGGGTTTCTGTCAGGGTTGTCGGCAGAGTGGCAACAATGGTACTATCCGGGGATCGGGAGGACATGCACCCGGCACAGAATACCAGACCACATACCAGTATTATACATACCGGAACGATGCCGTTTGCGTTCATTGATGTGAATATACTGTTGAGCAGATGTTAAAGGTACTCTCTCATTCTTCCCCGTCAGGAAGCCCGTGACAGATTCCTGCTGCCGGTACATTCCGGGTATCCCTCATATCCCCCATGATCATACGGAAGTTCCACGCCATAAGCAACCAATAACGTCCCTGCCATTCACTTTCACCTCCCGCAAACCCCCCTCCTCATCTACCTGTGCCGGCCATCTGGATACCGGTGAACTATGCGAAAGATGCAGCTGGATGAAGTCATCCTGCGGTGGAAGAAGACCACGCGGGCGCTGAAGATCTATGAACAGGAATACGGGAAAATGCTCACGGATTGCTTAGAGAAGCGGACCGATGCTGAATTGGTTCACTTCAAAGACCCGGTCGAAGCCGCTGCATTTTTCTGCCTGATCGAAGCGCTGAAAACAAAAAACCTGAAATAAGGTTCCGGCAATTCCCTGCGGGTCAGGGAATGATGAGTAAAAACGTATTATCACAAAGATTTTTTACCGGGGGGTTTTACCTTATGAGCACAATTAAGATCCATAAGAGGGTGAGATTATGAAAAACATTGCAATCCTTGCCATTACCATTTGTGTACTGCTTGTTGCCGGTTGTACAACAACCCCATCAACTACAACTCCATCCGTGGCAGCCACACCCGTCCCGACGTTTCCCGGGAAGATATTGACAGACAAGGTGTTACCCATGGATGGAATGTTAACCCTGGGAACGGGTAACAATACAATGGAAGTATCTATTTACGGCATTGAAATCGATCCGGCCGAAGGAGCAAACAACCAGACCATTACCATCTATATACTTGCAAAAAATAATGGAACTGCACCCCGACAGTTCGTCTGGTTCAGTAAACTTACCAACATGTACGGGAATTCCTTTGGGGGAATAGGAATATCCCACCAGGGAAGCGGAGCCCGGAGCGGCAAGATTGTACCGGGTATTGCAGAAGCGGCCCGGGATTACATTGTCATTCGCTCGGATGAGTCGTTTGCCACCTTATCCAAAGGTGCAGTACTGGACGTGTACTTCATGGAAAAGACATCCGACGAAATCAGCATGGTACCGGATTATCATGTTGCCTGGTTTATCGAACCGGGAGTGATCAAATAACATTTTTCACACCCGTTCGTTGACCGTTCAACTCGTTTTACCTCTCAACCGTGCCATAAGAGTTATCCGGGTTATTAAAAAAAGAAAGAAATAACAAAATCCCCCCACAAACCCTGAGCTGATAACATGCGACTTGCCTATATTGGTCTATCCATTGCACTGGCCCTTTTTATCATCGCACAGGCAGTCAATAGACCGGTAATTTTCTATGCCCTGGTTCTCCCGCTCATCGTTTTACTCTATGGGGTACTGGCAAAAGAGACCCTCCCGGAAGTAAAGAAGGATGATGAAGAGGAATCCGTTGACGGGAACGATGACTGAACGGGTACCCTGCCGGCAACAGGGTCCCGGATAAAAAAAGCATTAAAAAAGCGGTAAAGAACCCGCTGAAATTTCACTTCTTCTCCGCAGGTTCCTCATCCCACGGGCGCAGCAGTTTTCCAGAACGAATCACGATGTCGGGTGCTTTTATGCCCATCCCCCACGAGGGTTCATCAAGTGCCGGGTCAGCCACTGCATCGAGCGTAAAAACCGTAGAATCCGGATATTCATCCGGGCGCAAAGGCGGCATAACAACCGGCAGTGCCACAAAGCCAATCTCATCCCGGGTCATTTTTTCTTCGGGGACTGCAAATGCATCGGGTTCCGGTTCGATATCCAGTGCGGTTGCCGGAAAAACCGGCATTTCGTACGGCCGCAGGGGGGGCATCGTGATCTCCCAGGTATCGTCCACCAGAAACACTCCACTCTTGAGAAAAAGGTGGTTTGCTGGATGATTAATAGTTCTGCATACACTTACCATCAATATCTAAAAAAAGGCCGGTTCACTTACGGCAGTTTTGTACCGGGATTCGCTACTTCGATCTCATCATTCAGATCGACGATATGTAAAAGTCCTGGGATCTCATATCGTCAGGGACCTGCACCATATCTTCCTTTATTCGTGCGGATGCACCCCGGTATGGCATATTCCAGGCGTTTCTACAGTCATCATAGATCCGCTTGCCGGAGAGTGTAGAGATCCGTGAGATCAGATATTCCACTCCATCGCATGCCTGCGGAACTCCAGGTTTTTACTCGATGAATTCAAAGGATATGAATAAAATGCAGAAATTTTTTCATTTTCCAGGAAATGCCCGGAACAACATCGGATCCAACCCATAGTGCCTCAAGGGGATTGTCAGAGTTATAATTTCTGCAAAAACGGGAAAATTACCCATTATTTTTAATAAAAGCACCGCTAAACGAATGTCTGAAACTATTAATTTCCTTTAAAATGGTGATTTGAATGGATTTTGGAGAGATGCTTGGTGACTCTTTTGCATATGCAAAGGATGCAATTGTTGGAAAGTGGATGCAGTGGTTATTACTCGTTATTGCAACGATTCTTCTCTGCCTCCCGCTGCTCGGATATACGTTGAAAGTCTTCCGCGGTGAGAAGCCCGCACCGGAAGTCACTGAATGGGGTACGCTCTTCATTGACGGTATCAAGTACCTGATCGTCTCCCTGATCTGGGCAATTCCCGCACTTATCATCCTGTTCGTAACCGTTGGAGCGGGAATATTTGCCATGGTCAGCCAGAACCCGGCTGAGGTACTTGCCGGGCTTGGCGGGATGATCTTTGGCCTGATTATCTTTGCCATTGTTGCCATCATTACCGGTCTCCTGGCAACCATCGGTATCATCCGGTTTGCCCGTTCCGGCAGCATGGGAGAAGCATTCAATTTCGGAGAGATCCTTGCAACGATTGGCAAGATCGGCTGGGGCGCATATATCATTGCCATGATCGTCGTGATGGTTGTCGTGATTGTCATTGAGATCATCCTCTCGGTCATCGGAATGATCCCGGTGCTTGGAATTATCATAAAGATCGTTTTCATGGCTCCTCTCATGCTCTTTGAAGCACGCTACCTTTGCCAGGTCTATGACAGCGCCAGTGCTTAAATTCCATTAATTCTTTTTTTTTAGCATACCCTGTAATCCCGAAGGCAAGGAGATGCTGGAGCCCCCAAAAGCGATTGCCTGCCTCTTTGTTGGATCTCTCTCATGAAAATTATCCCTTTCATGAAGTAGGATGGGGGTTGAGACCCCCATACCCCCGTATGCGATAAACTCCGCCGCCCCCGACGGGGCACTCCCACGGCGGATTAATGACTGAAAAATAGGCTCTGTTGAAATCCTCTTTTTCCCTTTGCTTGCCTATTCTCAGCGGCTGATATGAGGATGACCCCCTCTCTCCCCCAGAGGGGGGGGCAGCCCAAGGAGAGTATCCCCTTGACCCCATTTTTAAAAAATTCTCATCAACCTTCTGCGGGTTATCGCAATTTTGGGGGATACCCGAGCGGCGGGGGCGAAAGCACGATGTGCTGGAGCCCCCAAGAGCGACTCCTTCTTTCCCTCAAGGATTTCAACAGAGCCGAAAAATACTAAAAACCTCCTTGCTCCGCCGTGCCTCGCAGAGGCCCTGAGGCAGGGGAGAATCATAACTACGATTTTCAGGGATTGGGGGTTGAACTTAATGGTTCATGCCCGTTTCAACAAAGTCCAATTATAAAAAAAAGCGGGTCTCTGGATGAAAGGATGAACGTTTTAAAAAGAGAGTGATTATTTCTTGCCGTACACCGTTTCCGGGTCAAAAACTTTCGTCCCGACAACCGTTCCGTCCAGTGTCCGGTAAAAACAGGAGGCATACCCGGTATGGCAGGCTGCACCGGTCTGCACCACTTCATAGATCAGGCAGTCCTCATCGCAGTCCGTTAAGACCCGCTCCACTTTCTGGAAGTGCCCGCTCTCTTCGCCTTTTTTCCAGAGTTTTTTCCGGCTCCGGCTGTAATAATGGGCATAGCCGGTCTCCTGCGTGAGCCGTACTGCCTCGTCGTTGGCATACGCCATCATCAGTACTTCCCGGTTCTTCTTGTCCTGTACAATGACCGGGATCAATCCATCAACAAATTTCAGGTTCAGCATGGATATCAAGCTCCAACAAATACTCTCATGATTGCCAACAGGAAATCACCAAAGACGATCGCCGTAATGAGCCCGGCGGTTATCGGGATGATGAAGGGGACTGCATAGGAGATCCAGACCGTACCGGCTTTTTTATAGATTGCCAGTTCAGCGGTGAACTCTTCGGGATGTTCCCGGAGGTCCTTCGTGTAGACCCGGCCTTCGGCGGCATACATTCTCCTTAAGGAATCAAAAAAGCCGATGAATTTCCGGCTGACCGTCCCTTTCGTCTCCGTAAAATCCTCCATCACAAAACCCCATTCCTGCTGGATATTCTCACCCTTTACGGGGAACCCAAAGAACATGTACATGAGCGGGGCACGGTTCCCCCGTATAATATTGACCGCGAAGATCCCAAGCGGTGCAACGAGGTTAAGCAGCAGGGCATTGATCAGCACCGAAAACGCCAGAAATCCCAGGGGGGAATTTCCCAGCAGCGGCGTGAACGGGAAGGTCGGGACGCAGAATGCGATGAATATGAGCGCCCATGCATCCGCTCCCCCGAAGAGATGCATCCTGCCAAAGGTATAGAACACCCCGCAGAAGACTGCCGGGAGCAGGACAAAAAGAGCGGGAGCCCCCCAGCTACCGTTAAAGAGCAGCTGTACGGACGTGATTGCAAGGATGATGACGATAAGGATAAAGTACCAGCGGGCAAGCGCTTCTTCAACATTTGCCTCGTGAACCTTGCGTTTTGGTTTGATCTTTCCAACCGGTTTCTGTTTCCAGGTCACGTAGGAGATATATGCAAAAATCCCGGCAAACATCGCGTACCAGGGGACAAGGGTCAGGGTGAATGGTGCGGGTAATACCAGCCATGCCAGTGCGGGCAGGGCAAGAGTGACTGCCAGGTATTCGAACCTGAACTTTTCACCGGGCTCATGACTATCGAGATAATTGGCGTAAAAGAAACTCACGATCAGGGTTAAGTATCCTGCAATGAGACTGAAATTTCCCGTTTTTATATACAGGAGCCAGACCGAGGCGGGAATTCCGACGATCAGCATGGGATACCAGGTCTTAAACGGCACCCGCCGGTCCTTGAGATCGAGATACGAGGCATAGATCAGGGTGGCAAGAACCGCAACCGCCGAGATAACCATCGGGTACAAGAGTTCCATAAATCCTGTACATGCTTTTTTTTCAGAGCACTTATGTATGGCGCTGGGAGAAAGGGGGTAATTTTACGCAACTATATAATATCCGGATTGCGAATATCTGCCATACGAAGGCAGCGACAGATCCGGAACTCCCGGTTATCGTCAGTGCACATTCACTGGCATGGTTTTTTTTATGAAAATCCAGGACATGATTGATTCAATCCTTACAAAATCTCAGCCATTAGGAACATTCCCGCTCCCTGAACTGATCCGCTTTGCAGAAAAGGGGAGTATTAATGGTATCGCGCTATCAACAGAGAACGAGAAACTGCAATATTTTGCCATCCTTGCCGGGGAACCCGAAGGCGCGATTTTTATCGATGACAAAGGAACGCTCTACGGGGACAATGCCGTGATGCTGATTACCGATGTTGAAGCGTTTACGCTGTATGACGTTAATCCGGAACTGGTCGAAGCGGTGGTTGCCGGATGCCGCATCTTTGAAAAGGCTCACCTGAAAAAGGGGAGCCGTAATGAACTACCGGAGTTCGGCAAAAAAAGTGCCGGGCTGGGTGTGTTCACCCTTGCTATCCACCGGAATAATGAACCCCAGAACGGGGTCCGGGTATCCATACGAAAAGAAGGCAAAATTGTCGGAAGTGACATCACCACCCATGATGGCAGCGTTGGCTTTAAGCTGATGCATGGAACGTACGATGTTATCGTGCAGGACCGGTCCCAGCAGCTCACCACCTTCCAGGTTCAATTTGAAGAGTCCAGCCCGCAGAAGATCCTGCAGTTGTAAATAATCCTTATTTCTTCTTTTTTTTACTGCCATTGATGGAAAATACTGAGCAGAATAAAAAACGAAACCATAGATTGACGACTAACATATTAGTCCTTATATCTGACGCGAAGACTTCCAGGCGCTCAGAAAGGAGGGTTGTGGAAGGTTCATTCGGCATCCGGGTACCGGGATGCCAGATCAAATGCCGGTCAAAAAGCCATGACGATTGTGTTTTTACCATTACCCACAAACCAGAGTAAATTTTTAAACCCCTGAAATGAATAACCTATAATAATCTCCCCCATATTTTCACGATCATGGCGAAAATTCCCCGGATTCTTATTGTAGAGGATGATGAGATCATAGCCAATCTTATCACCATGATGCTTGAAAAGAAAGGGTACACAACTGCCGGAAAGACAGGTTGTGGCGAAGAAGCCATCCGGAAAGCTGCGGAACTCGAACCGGATCTCATTCTCATGGATATCAACCTCAAAGGGCAGATGGACGGAGTGACCGCAGCCCGGTATATATTCCAGCTCTTTCACTTCCCGATCATCTTTCTTACCGCACTGTGCGATGACAATCTTCTTGAACGGGCCAAGTATGCACAGCCGTACGGGTATCTCTTAAAACCATTTACGGATCGCGAACTCACCTCAAACGTCCAGCTTGCCCTCTATAATCACAGCTTAAAAGAGAAAAGCCGGGACAATTATCCCATCGGTCTCCCAACAAAGATCATGGAGCTTCTCGATATTATCATTATGACCGATACAAAGGGAAGAATCATCTTTTTCAATCCCTATGCCGGGCGCTTTTTGGATCTTCCCGACGACAAGATCCTCATGACCCACTGGCGGGATGTGATGATGTTCATCAACGATCAGACGGATGAGCAGCTCGACGATCCCATACCGGAAGTGGTCAAGCAGATGCTGGTGGTTATGCATGATTTTAATGCTGCAGTTGTCACCCGGTCCGGTAAACGCCGGAAGGCAAGTATCAATGCCCGGCCGGTCAAGGACGACAATAATGATCTGCTGGGTGTCCTGATCCATATCAGGGAAAAGACACCTGGCGAGATAAAAATGGCAGCAAAAAGAGCGTGATTCTTTTTTTGATGCCTGAATATTGTGGATTTTTGGGCGGGTAGTTCCTTGCAGGAACTAAAAAGCGGAGAAAATAATTACCGTGCTTTGATTAAAAAAAGATATGATAAAATATAAAATTCATCCCCCTGGTTTCTTTTTAAACAGGGCTTTGGTGAACCGGTCAATGAACCCTTCTTTCCTTATAGTAACTGATTCTTCTTTGTAGGCTATACCAGCCAGATCAGATGCTATGCGTTTGATTGCCAGGGAAGCAGGTGAGGTGGGGAACTTGATTACAATCGGGACCTTAGCTGAAGAAGCCCGGCGCATATTGGGATCTTCGGGAATAACACCGAGCACTTTGACGCCAAGAACTTTTTCCATCTTTTTGGTGATGATATCAACCTTATCCTGATCGACCCGGTTGATGATCGAACCAATTACGTGTCCGCCAACAACTTCGGTCAGGATTTTGGTTTTGAGTGCATCGACAATAGCGGAGAGTTCAGGGGTAACGACAAGGATCACTTCATCGGCAACTGCAAGGGGAACAATCCCATCCCTGCTGATACCGGCAGGGGCATCAATCAACAGGAAATCGCAGTGCTTTACAATCTCACCCATGACATCGCGTATCTTGTCCGGGTCAGCCTGCTGGAATCCCTGGAGTGAGATCCCGCACGGGATTACCCGGAGTCCGGCAGGGCCTTCGTATATCGCATCGTTGACCGTGCATTTACCCGCAAGAACTTCATGCAGGGTGAACGGGACATCCTGCAGGCCAAGGAGAAGACCAACATTTGCCATTCCGATATCGGCATCCATGAGGTAGGTTTCTTTACCGAGCTGGGCAAGCATAGTACCGAGATTGACAGAAACGGTTGTCTTTCCCGTACCTCCTTTTCCCGAAGCGATCGTGTAAACCTTTACCATCGAACACCTTATGGTGATAGATAGTTCTGTTTCGTTTATATAAGATTTCCCGGGATTTCCCCTTTTTATTATATCCCCCGGTCTAAGACATTTTTTGTCGCTGCAATGATCGAATATCCGATTTCATGACGGAGAGGAGTCTTTGCCGGATAATCCTGAACAGGTCTGTTTTTTCTGGAAGAATAATACGGTGATGATCGCAACAATGGCATTAACGATGAGCACTATTGGAAAAAAAACCTGAACCGGTCAGGGAAAGGTGCATGATATCCCTATTTCTCTGGTTGTCATCGCTCCATCAGGTGCTCGAGATGCAGCTGTTTGATCATGGTCTTGCAGTCATTGCGGATTTTTTCCGTCACATCGTCGATGTCGAGCATGTTAAAGGTATCAATATCCTTTTCAAAACTGCTGGTTTCGGGAGGGGTGTCTTTAAGTTCAGCGGGATTTTTTGGTTCCTGCAGGGGGTCCGGGAGCGGGGGGGTCGCTGCTGAAGGAGCGGTTATAACGGCTTTAATTATCCGGCATTCCTCGTTGAATTCGAGAGCCAGCTGAACCTGTGTCTCATCCAGGCTCGAAAGGGCAGCATCTGCTTCCTGATGGCTCATCTTCTGCAGTTCATCCCACGCCTCATCGCCGGATGTATCCAGGATCCGGGCAAGGATGCAGGTACCGGATCTGAAAACCAGAGTTCCGTTCACCAGCCCGGATGAGAAGTCGCAGATCCCGGAAAACTTCGTACCTACAAATTCGTCGATGATGGAACTGATCGGTTCACTTTTTTTGATTGTTAAGAAAGTTCCCCTCGGGAGTCGCATTATGCTCTTATGTAATTTCTTTCGGGTAAATAGTTTCTACTTGCTCATTACCGTAGCAGGTCATGAACTTATTCTTGCTAAGAAGAGAAAACGTATTTCTGCATAGTAAAAGCGGGGATACCGAATCCCAGGGAAAAGAGGCTCAGCCCGGGCTTATCATGGTTAAACGAAAAACATCCGGACCGGGTCACAGATGATCCCGGTTGGCAAAAAAACGCATAAGATCTTGTCTATTCAACGTATTTTTGTCGGAATCGGGTTATCCTGCCATCCACAGAGTAGATATACTCATAGGCAAAATTATCTTCCAGCCTGATATATGCAACCCGATCGGATAGCCAATCAGCCAAGGGGATGTCTGGATTGAGCAAGGATACTGACGAAGCCCTCGAAGATACCAACACCCTTTTAAAGCTGATTGGCGGGATCAAGAAAAAGGAGGTGCGTCCCAGACAAAACGGTACGGGGCTCCCTTCCGGATCTCCTGCAGCGGAGAAGGAATCAGCAGAAGCGGGTGACTTTTCAGAACTGTTAAAAAAACTGCAGATGGCAAAAAAAGAGACACCTGCTGGAACAGTCCCTCTTCCTGACCAACCTGTTCCGGATCAGTCCGGTGAGAAGCCAATTTTCAATATTGAAGACCTGTTCGAGGATCTTCCACCCCAAAAAAAGGACGCAACATCTCCGGTTCCTGAAACGGAAAGGAATATAGAACCCATTGAGATTATTGAAGAGGAGATGGAGGGTCCTCTGATAAAAGCAGCGGCTGCAGCCCCGCCTGCTGTGACAGAAGAGCCCATAGTTGAGATTATTGATGAGGATCCGAGGAGAACCCTCCGGAAAAGACCTGCCGGAACGGTGACCCCCGCTGCCGATCAGACCGCCGAAACGGAAACAGACTATGACGAAAAGATCATCTCCGTTGACCAGATAACGGATCTCTCGGGTCTTATCCTTCCCAAAGGCACCACGTTCAGGGTTGAAGATCTCAGTCTGCACGGGGGCATCAATGCATTCGACAAGACCGGAACCGGTACCCTGCCGCAGGAGTTTGCCGAGATCTGGAAACGGGAGTTCTCAAAAGTCAGTTTTAAAGATCTCGATATAGACGGGGAGATTGGGATTGGCGAGGAAAAACTCAAAGCTGAATCCAAAAAGTTCAGTATCTCCTCCTTATTCAAAGCGATCATATCCGAGCAGGAGGCGTATGATCCCAAAAAACACGGGTCCCTCGTCGACCTCTCATTCCAGCCAGAACCCGGTATTGAAGAGATGGATATGTATCCGGTCAACGAACCCTATGCTTATATCCGGATCACGTACGATCACTCAACCCATGAGTACACCTACCATGTGCTCGAACCGATCCTGACCGGTGCAGAAAAGGCGTTATTGGTTGAACTGAAAGAGCGTCTTTTCGATACGCTCGATATCAATACCAAAGACATCTCCAAAGACGAAGCACGACGCAGACTCCGGGTCTCGGCAGATGATATTATCAGGGACTTTGGTATCAAACTTGCACCTGAACAGCGCGAGAAGATCCACTATAACATGTACAAGGATTTCCTCGGCGATGGCCTGATCGATCCCATCATGCACGACAAATATATCGAGGATATTTCGTGCGATGGTGTCAATGTCCCCCTGTTTGCGTTCCATGCCAGCTATGAGTCGATGAAGACAACGCTTTCCTATTCCAACGCCGATGAACTCGATTCTTTCGTTACCAAGCTTGCCCAGCGGGCTGGCAAGTACATATCGATTGCAGAACCGATCCTTGATGCGACCATGCAGGATGGTTCCCGTATCCAGATGACCCTGGGGCAGGAAGTGACCGCCCATGGTTCAACGTTCACCATCCGTAAGTTCAAGGATGAACCCATCACTCCCACAGATCTCATCGAATGGCGCACCTTCTCGCCACTCGCGATCGCGTATATCTGGCTGTGCGTCGAGAACGGCAAATCTGCAATCTTTGCCGGGGGAACTGCATCAGGAAAGACTACGGCCCTTAACGCCATTTCCCTGTTCATTCCCCCCATGTCAAAGATTGTCTCCCTGGAAGACACCCGTGAAGTAAAACTCCCCCACCCGAACTGGATCCCCAGTGTTACCCGCGATTCGTTTGATACAGCAGGCCGGGGGGAGATCAACATGTATGAACTGCTGCGGGCTGCGATGCGACAGCGTCCTGAATATATCATTGTCGGGGAAGTTCGTGGCAAGGAAAGCCAGACACTTTTCCAGGCGATGAGCACGGGGCATGTCACGTATTCCACCATACACGCGGACTCTGTTGCCAGTGTCGTGCACCGTATCGAAAACCCTCCCATGGATGTCCCGCGAAACATGCTCTCAGCCCTTGACTTCATCTGTATCCAGGTACAGGCGCGGGTTGGAGGAAAACGAATCCGGCGGAACAAGCAGATTGTTGAGATTCTCGATATCGATCCGAGAACCAACGAGATGATAACAAACGAGGTATTCAAGTGGCGTTCGGCAACCGATGAGCACACCTACTCCGGTAAATCCTATCTCCTCGAAGAGATCATGGAGGCTAAAGGCTGGAGTGAGACAAGGATGCGCGATGAGCTCAAGCGCCGCCAGGAAGTGCTCGAATGGATGAGAATCAAAAAGATACGCCACTACAAGGATGTTGCAAAGATCCTCATCTCCTATCACCGGGATCCTGAAGAGATTATCGAGAGAGTGAGGAAGGATCTCTATGAATAGTTTTGAGAGGTTCTGCTTCAACCTGCTCGGCAGCCGGATGAAGCGCAAACGGGAGGAGTACGCACAGCTGAGAAACGATCTCATATCAGCCCGGTTCAAGACTTCGTTTGAGGCATATCTTTCCACGGCCGTTGTCAGCTCAGTTATCGTCGGGATCTGCGCTGCCGGAGTGATCGGCCTCTTTACCTGGCTGTTAAAACTTCCCAACCTGATCAAATACAAGGGGTTAATGGCCGGCCCGCTGGCTGTGCTGTCCCCCCACATCCTTGTTCTCGGAACGATTTTCGTTACGATCTTCTCCCTGCTGATGTTCGGGGGATTTACGTACATTGCGTTCATCATTTATCCCGGCATTGAGGCAGGAAACCGGCGAAGGAATATTGATGCCACTCTGCCCTATGCAATCAATTATGTCACTTCAATGTCCACTGCCGGGATCACACCTGCCGAGGTATTCCGGCTGCTGGGTGACAGCCCTATCTATGGGCAGAGTTCTGTTGAGGCGCGGTATGTTGCCCGGGAGATCGATATTTTCGGGCGGGATCTCATCGATGCGCTCCGGCTGGTCTCATCTACAACACCCAGTAAACGGATGAAGGAGTTCTTGCAGGGAGCAATGGCCAGCATCTCAAGCGGGGGAAACCTGACGGATTATTTTCGCACTAAGGCCGACCAGTATGCGCTCGAGAACCGGCAGACGCAGAAACTGTTTTTGGATACACTCGGGCTGATCGCAGAATCGTATGTTACGGCAATGGTCGCCGGCACGCTCTTTTTGATCATCCTGCAATCGATCATGTCGGTACTTTCCGGGGATAACAGGCCGATGTTCCTGTATGCTGTCGTCTATATTATGATCCCTCTGGGGAGTGTCGCGTTTGTGGTTATGATCAGTACCATGACACCGGAGACCTGAAATGGGGATCAAGGATCGGATCGACAATATCATTCACCGGGGCGCCGGCATCCCGCCGTCCGTCACACCCCCTGACGCGAGTGCGGATACGGGTATCAGGAACCGGTTTAAAAATCTCTTTAACCGTGGCACGGATGCCCCTCCCCTGGTAAAATCCGCTGATCTGGGTTCTGTTGAGGCGGAGTTCCAGGAAATCACTAAGAAACTGGAGCATGAACGCCAGACACGGGAGGGATTCGGAAGATTCCTCAGACATCCGCTTCGAGTACTCACCGAGAATCCGGTCAACATCCTGATCGTCTGTATACCCCTGGGTTTGATCGTCTTCATTGGCGGATTCTGGTTCAGTGTGAAGACCTACGGGATTAAGGTACTCTTCAATTCCACAGTTATCGATGATTTTGCCGTTTTTGCCGTGCTCATCGCTATTGTTCCCCTTGCCCTTCTCGATCTTAAGGAACAATGGCGGGTCTCAAGCCTGGAAAATGCTCTCCCGAACTTTTTTCGGGATCTTGCCGGTATGAACGATTCCGGTATGACGCTGCCCAATGCGGTGCACCTCGTAGCTGCAGCAGAGTATGGCACCCTGACACCCCATATCCGTAAACTTGACAATGAGATGTCCTGGGGCATTGGTTTTGTCGAGGCACTGTACCGGTTCGGTAAAAACCTGGGAACCCCCCTTGCAGACCGGAGTGTTGACCTGATCGCAAAGGCAAGCAAGGCCGGAGGTGACGTAAGTGAAGTACTGCGTGCAGCGGCAAAGGATACCTATGAAGTGGTCAACCTCCAGCAGGAACGCAGTAACAACATGCTGATCTACGTTGTTATCGTGCTCGTTTCGTTTGCAGTGTTCCTGTTTGTGATTGCGATCCTGGTCACCTCGTTCCTTTCGACGATGGCAACCGCCGGGGCAACCGCTGTTTCTTCCGGGGCAAAGGGATTCGGGGGGTTTATTGATATCTTCGTCTACAAGCGACTCTTCTCGCACGCTGCCATGCTCCAGGGATTCTTCTCGGGGCTGGTAGCCGGCCAGATGGGGGAGGCACGGTTTATATCCGGTCTGAAATACTCTGCGATCATGCTGCTGGTAGCATGGGTTACCTTCCGGTTCTTCATCTGAACTTTTTTTCCGGATCCGCCGGTGACCGGATTACCGGCTGCACCACAATCCCGGGAATAAAACGGGATATAAAAACGGTCCGCTCGGGACAATAGCAGTAAGAAAATGCACTGAGTATATAAAAAAAGAAAAAATCAGGAAATATTTTCCGTGCTGTACCCTTTTAATGAGAGCAGCTCTTTGACCCGGTCACGGTGGTTTCCCTGAAGTTCGATGGAGTTTCCTTTGACCGTTCCACCGCAGGCCAGTTTTCCTTTCATGTATTTTGAAAGATCTTCAAGATCGATATCAGTTGGATCAAGTCCTTCGATAACGGTCACTTCTTTTCCATAGCGCCGTTTGTTCACCTTGACATTGATCCTTTGCTGTTCCTTTGCTACCTCCTCGCAGATGCATAGCTCCTTAGGTAGTCCACACGTCGGGCAAATCCCACCAATCATTACACCTAAATTTACGTTTATGGTTATTTATTACTTGGCATTGCCGAAAGAATGCGCAGCCTTAAAATCAGTATTTTTTTAAGAAAACTGAGCAATTTCAACCAGTTACGATCTCCCATCGCCCGGAAAAGCATGGATTTTTATGACCTGCGTATGCAAAGTACACGTAAGGAAATGTCGTTGTTTGTGATGGGATCTGCGTCCCATGTGGGAAAGAGCGTAACCGTTGCTGCGATCTGCCGCTGCCTGGTACGGCGGGGGTTTACCGTAGCCCCATTCAAATCCCAGAACATGAGTCTCAACTCGTATGTTACTCCGGACGGGGGTGAGATTGGTATGGCACAGGCTATGCAGGCAATTGCAGCCCGGCAATCCCCCCATACGGATATGAACCCGGTGCTTCTCAAACCAAAAGGCGACTGCGTATCGCAGGTGGTGCTCAACGGGCGCCCGTACAAGGATGTTGCGATCACGGAGTACTATAAGGAGACTCCCCGGTTACTCAAAAAAGCGCTTGAATCCTACCATCGGCTGAAATCCACGTATGGGGAGGTGGTGATCGAAGGGGCGGGTGGTGCGGCGGAGCTCAATCTCTATGATCGGGATATCGCAAATACCCTGCTTGCAAAAAAACTTCGCGTCCCTATTATCCTTGTGGCAGATATCGAACGGGGCGGCGTGTTTGCTCAGGTCTGCGGCACACTTATGCTCCTGCCCGAAGAACTCAAACCGCTGGTAAAAGGTATCATTATCAACAAGTTCCGGGGAGACCCTGCCATATTTGCGCCGGGAATACAAAAGATCGAAGAGTTGACCGGAGTACCGGTGCTCGGCGTTGTCCCGTACTTCAGCCTGCCCCTGCCCAGCGAGGATTCACTCTCGATCGGCGATAAAAAAGCCGGGACGAATGGGATACGGATAGCCGTAATCCGGCTCCCCCGGATCTCAAATTTCACTGATTTTGAGCTGCTCGAACAGCATGCAGCGGTTGATTACGTAGCGCCGGGCACCCCGCTTGACGGGTATGATTGTATCATTATTCCGGGTACCAAGAATACGATCGAAGACCTTGCAGTACTTTTCCAGACCGGTACAGATCGTGAGATCAGGAATGCCCGGAAGCGGAAGGTGCCCGTGATCGGGATCTGCGGAGGGTACCAGATGCTGGGCCGGCAGATCATCGATGCAGGGTTTGAATCAGCTGCAGGAACCTATGAAGGGCTTGGGTTGCTGGACGGGATCACCCACTTCTCGTCCTATGACAAGACCACGACGCAGGTGAAACGTACAGCATGTTCAGTACCCCCGATCCTTTCAGCAATGGGTGATATCACCGGCTACGAGATCCATATGGGAGTCACCGAGCCCGGTGGCGATGCGGAAGCATTGCACGGGGATGGCCGGGTGAGTGGGGACGGCCTGGTCTTTGGCACCTACCTGCACGGGCTTTTCCAGAACCCGTCTGCGGCAAATGCACTTCTTGCATATCTTGCCAAAAAGAAGAAAATACCCTTTGAACCGATTCCACCCTGTAGTGAGGATCCCTATGAAGTGCTGGCCGACCTGTTCGAAAAGCATGTCGATATGGATGCGGTTCAGGCAATGCTGACTATGTAACCGGCAAAAAAAGGATCAGCTGATGAGATTGGTGATGCTGTGAAAACCGCCGCCTTGCCGGTCTGCACATTTCACGGCTTCAGCCCTGGTAAAATCAACTTTTTCAGTTATCCTGCATTTTGTACAATAGGCAAGTGCCGGGGATTTGATGAACCGTTCCTGAACCTTAAATTCCCGGGAATGGATGCAGAAACCGCAATTTTCTATGGGTTCTTTCTTTTCAGCAAGGCACTGCACCTTTCCTTTTTGTACGGGAAGAATCCGGTATTCCTCATCGGTCATGGTATGATAGCTCTGTTACTACGCATTGTGTCTGCTGGGAATTTAAGATAATAGATAGGGGGTATGTTCAGGCCTTGTAGAAACTTGCATGAATCTATCGGGTTCACAGTCGATGCAACAAAATTCATGATATTGTGAGGGGCCCTCACCTCAGGACCTCTCCGACTCAGGGCGGGGCAAGGAGGTTTCAATATTTTTTGTCACTGATCCGCCGCGGGGGCGCCCCTTCGGGGGCGGCGGAGTTCATCATATACGAGGGTATGGGGGTTTCAACCCCCATCATTATATTGAAGAAAAGAATTTTTAAAAGAAATCCAATTTTCCATTGTTCGCTTAATCTCTTATCTCTGTTGGAATGCCCATGCGGCGGAAGCGGAAGCATGATGGACATAGAGCCTCCATGACGATTCGCAATTTTTTCCATTGTCATCAGGAGCATTCGTCCAGTTGAAACCCAAAGCCTTCATCACTATCTTTAAAATGCTCCAGCGCTAAAAACTGCGCTATGAAGGTGTGTATTATGTGCGGGGGCGAGGGCACCCGGCTCCGCCCGCTCACGTTTGAACGGCCAAAACCCTGTATTCCGATTGTTAACCGCCCATCAATTCATCATCTCGTCTCACACCTGTCAAACCTGGGCTTTCGGGAGGTTGTCCTTACCCTTGGCTATATGGGGAGTGCTATTGAAGAAGCACTCGGTGATGGTTCGCTCTTCGGGGTTGAGATCACGTACGTCCACGAGGAGTCCAAGCTGGGAACTGCCGGGAGTGTAAAAAATGCCCAGAAGTATCTCGATGGACAGGATTTTCTTGTCGTCGGTGGCGACCATGTTACGGACTTAAACGTGCTCGAGTTTTACCGTTCGCACCAGAAGCAGAAGGCTACAACATCGATTGGCTTGATCTCGATTGACGATCCAAGTGAGTATGGTATCGCTGAGATCGATGTGAGCTACGAGATAAAAAGGTTCAAGGAAAAACCGGCTCCCGGTGAGATCTTCTCAAATCTTGCCAGTACCGGTATGTATGTATGCAGTCCGGAGATTTTTGATCATATCCCTGCGGGAACCCGGTATGATTTCGCCCGTGATCTCTTCCCCTCACTGATGGATCAGGGATACGTGATCAAAGGCTGGCTCGCACGCGGGAACTGGACAGACGTGGGAAGCCCGCACTCGCTTCGCCAGGCCGAACGCTGGAAACTGCAGGATCTCACGTTCACCGACATTATCGGTAATCTGTCGATGCACGGAGCACAGGTGCAGGGTCCCGTCCAGCTCGGCGATTCGATCACACTGGGGAAGAATACCAAGGTGATCGGTCCGGTTTCTATCGGCCCGGGAACTACCATCGGGGATAATGTCCTGATCGGCCCGTATACGAGCATGGGAGATAAGTGTATTATCCGGAATAATTCCAAGATCTTCTCATCATCGCTGTATAACCGGGTCATTGTCGGGGCGAACAGCACGATCTCGGGAAGTATCATCGATAATGACACGCACATCGGGGAACACTGCAGTATTGAAAACGACACCGTGATCGGCCCCCGCGTGGTGCTGCGGGATCATGTGGTTGTCCATTCCAAGACACGCCTCTGGCCCGAAGTAGTTGTACCGGACGGGATGATTGTAAAAGAGCATGTGCTCAATGAGAAATTTGACCTGCGGTATGACGGGTCATAATAATTAAAATCGGTCAATCTGAAAATTTTTGGTCCGGTAACTCCACCCGCTTTTACATTACCCGGACTATACGTTTTGATTTTAAAAAATTACATTGTAGAAAACCTTTATTTACATAATATATTGCCCCCCTCTTGCGCCACCAGTCCCCTGTTGGGGGACGGGCGCAGCGCGATAGCCCGGGTAAGGTTACAGGTAATACGTCGTCATCGCAATGGGGGGTGCCGCAGTGGCGGGGGCGAAGCCCCAAAGAGCGTCAGAGTTTTCTAAATAATTTTACAGAGCATAAAAAAAGGTTCTTCGCTGTTTGGTGGTGGTAAGATATGTTACTGAAATTTGTTTGTGATATTCCCCCGCATCAAGGCCTCTCTGAGGTACGCCGGGACAATGAGGTTTTATTATTTTTGTCATTGAACCGCCGCGGGGCGCCCTTTGAGGTCGGCGGAATTTATCGTATCTGGGGGTATGGGGATTTCAACCCCCATCTTAATATTCTGCCCCATACATGCGTTACATTTTCAAAACAGCGATGAGCAAAAAAATTACACTCTCCGGACCAGCCGGTGGGTGATTGCAACCAGCGGGTGGCGGGCGTAATCGAGCACCTGCACATCGTCCAGCGTCTTTAAATTCATCGCAGCCGCAGTCCGTTCCATGCCGAGCTCGATATCCTCTTTTATCTCGATGATATAGGCATCCAGTGCAGTAATCCCGAGGCGCTTTGCTGCAATCGCCCGGTGATGGCCATCGACAAGGATGATCCTGCCCGGGCGTCTTACAACGATAATCGGTTCGGCAAGGCCTTTTTTGATCTCATACATTCTCCCTTCCAGCTCATCTTCATAAATTTTTGACTGGGTGGGCAGGAGATCTGTTACCGGCACCGTTCCGCGATCCAAGGCGGGATCCACCCCGTAGAGTTTTTTAAGCGTTGAGATAAAATTAAACACTTTTTCCGGGGATACATGCTCGATCTGGGAGCGTATCACATCCGAGTTGGAGATGATGCCCAGCAAGTGGTTTTTCTCATCAACTACCGGCAGCTTCTGGATGCCGGACCTGAAGATCACCCGTGCTGCATCGTTGATATCCATGTCCGGGTCAGCAACGATGAGGTTCCCGGACATCACCTGCTCAACGGAGGATCCGGGCTGGATAAACAGGAGATCGCGGGCTGAAATATAACCCACCACCACATCACCGTCAACAACCGGAAATCCGTCATGGTTTGTTTTCTGGATCTTCTCGGTGACGTCTTTTGCTGTGCTATGAAGATCAATACTGACGACATCATACGTCATATAATCCTTGACCTTCTTCTTGTCCATCAGTACAGCTTCTGATAAGAGAGTACTAAAAGACATCGGACAAAATGGGGAGTGTTGCCGGTATTGGATCTCACTCCGGGATCTCCCCTGCATGATTGTATTTTATAGCATGCCCTCGGGAATTTTTTTACATGGCTTTTTAGTATCTTTTTAAAAAACATCTTCTGGCAATGTAACAACCCCCCCGCCTTCCATCTGTCTCCTACCACAACGAAGTTAACGATTAATATCGCCGGGTCTTGTAAATTCCATCCTTTGCCAATCTCCCGGTCTCAAGAAACGATGGGGTCTGTTCAGTCAGGGTATTTTTCCATTATTTTTGTGCGTACTCAGGTAACCTGCGGAATAGTTTATGACGGTTGGACTATGATTTAATAAGGAGGATTCAAAACAATGGGCGAAAAGAAACAGAAAGAAAAAACAGTAGCACAGTGGAAAAAGTTTGTCGTGGTTGGCGCCTGTGTACTTTTTGTTGTACTTATGATAGTTTCCGGCATGGGCTCCGGCTGGATCAGCGCATTTACGGTTGTTAAGCCCGGGGATGTAGCCGTGATCGATTACACCCTTTACGATGCCGGGGGAAATCCCATCCTTACGACGGACCAGACGCTCTTTAAACAGGCAGTGGCTCAGGGAAGATCCATGCTTTTTTCCAAGCAGCTCTCCGTAACAGCCAACCAGTCCCTGACACATCAGCTCTTCCCGGTGCAGGTATACTCAACCAGCACGGGCTGGGCCAACCAGTTTGCTCTTTTTGCTCCAGAATATGATGCGATGAGTTCTGGTATCGTCGGTATGAAGGCAAACGAGCTGAAACGGATTCCCATTCCTTCATCTGCGTCAATGACCCAGCTCTGGTCCCCGGAAATGCTCAAGCGCAATGGCGTGAACATGACCGATATCAATGTCGGCAATATCATTGCAATGGGAGTGTCTGATAATCCGGAAGCAATGGCCACAAACCAGTCCACCCAGACATATCTGCGGGTTGGAGAAGTGTCACAGAAAACGTCAGAGGGTGCCGTCGTGGATTTCGGGTACCCCACTGTTGACATCAAGGTAGTATCGATTAACGGCAACAACTGATTCATACCCATACTCTTTTTTATCACTACTGTTCATTCCTGTTCATGGCAGTGCGTGTGATCTGTTTTTACCAGCCGGGATGCATGGGGTGTATGGAGCAGACCCCGATCAACCGGGAAGTGGAAAAAAACCTGGCCGTCAAAATCGAAGAGATAGATGCGGTGAAAAACCCCCAGATGATCAAACAATACGGGTTAAAAGTGACACCGACTATCGTGATCCTGATCAATGACGTGGTCAAAGAGCAGTTTGAAGGAGTTGTCCATACAGAGCAGCTCGAAGCGGCCCTGAAAAAATACCGGTAACGTATCAGGTAAGTGAATGGGAAAGCCGGGGGATACCCACCTCCCCCACGAAACGACAGATCCCGGAGCGGTTCTCTTTTTTTATACTTCATGAGAAAAAATGCATTGCGCTGCGAAGCAAACGGGCAATCCCATGAAAGATGGGATATATCAGGAACAAAAAATAGGGGATAAAAAAAATTACGACCGGACACCGTAGATACGCTTGATCCGGTGCGCTACGGTCTTCCAGCCTTCCTTTCGCATCAGGGGTCCGTCCCGGAGTTTGAGGTGGGAGATCTGGAACCTCTTTCCCGAAACCACGTACTTCTCACCTACGGTAAATTCCTGTTCCCCCTCGCAGGGCAGATACACCGGAATGGTCTTCCTGCCATCGTGGATGGAGATCTTGACTACCACCTGCTCGATGGCCCGTGTCCAGAGGGTAAGGATATCCTTTGCCTTGGCCCGCTGCACCCGCTTGTCCCCGGCCAATTCAATGGAGGCGACCTGGACGCCGAATGCATCATCCCCGCATTCCGCGACAAGGTGTTCTTCTACGCTGCATTCGTCATCTTCTGCGAGTTCGATGGCCCCGACAATCGAGGTTCCTTCACGGGAGATGATCGTTTTGATGAGCAGGGATTGCGGCTCACGCTCTTTTGGAATCCGCTGGTGGTGACCGCAGGTAGTGCACCGGACCAGCTTATCGCGGGATTCGGCTACTACTTCGTGTTCGGTCTCATCCCCGCACTCCGGGCAATGGGCGGTAATAAACATTGAATATGAATGGAAACCCTCACATGATAAAGCATGGAGGCACAGGAAATAATTCATTGCCGTGGTCACCCGCTGGTATCCGGCAACCACCCGACAACCTTTGAAGTAACCGCGGAGTCGCACCTGACGAGCACGGGCAACTGTATCATCGGGATTGCCGCAGACAAAGGTTGTGCCGGGCTCTCATCTGAATTTAAAAAAGTGCTCTCGCACGATGATGCGCGTCTGCTGACCCGGCTTGCGTGCGGGGAAAGTGAAGTGGAGATCCATTCCCGGGGTTCATCCCAGTTCACCCTGACGCACCCGACCGACATGGTCTGGCGCAGGAGCGGTTTTGTGTGCGGGCGGACGATCGGTATCCATTCGGACCGGGTCGCTGCCACATTGCCGGATGCGTTGATCAAAAACCTGATCGCGGAAAAAACAATGATCGTAACCCTGACGGCTACGCGTCCCGGCTGAGGGTCGTGATCCGTACTTCTGCTTCGGCAAGCATGGTCTCGCACTGCTTTACCAGTACCGCACCCTGTTCATAGAGCCGCATGCTCTCATCAAGACCGGTCTTTCCGTCTTCAATCTTTTCAATGATCTGTCTCAGCTGTTCCGTTTTTGTCTCATAGGTTTCTTTCATGGTCCACACGCTCCACGATTACATCGGTGTTTCCGTCATAAAACCGGATTTTCATCCGGTCGTTCTGTGCGATCCCGTCAACACGTTTTACGATTGCGCCATTCTTCTCTGCCACGCAATATCCCCGGGCAAGGACAGCGAGCGGGCTCCTGCTTTCAAGCGCAGTTTTTGTCCCGGCAAGGAGCAGGCGTTCGCGCTCAATGCGTGTCATGCAGGCCCTGTCAAGCCGGTCCGCAAGATCCGCAGTGGTTGTTTTGCGCTCTTCGATCCGGTGCAAAAACCGCTGGGGGCGCAACCGGTCGCGCATGCCGATAAGTTCCTCCCGGGCCCACGCGATTCTTCCCTGTACGGTTGCGATCATCAGGGATTTGAGCTCATGCAGCTGCAGGAGGAGGACCGCACGGTCAGGTACCACCAGTTCAGCTGCTGCTGAAGGGGTGGGTGCACGCAGGTCTGCGGCGAGATCGGCTAAGGTCACATCCACTTCGTGGCCGATCGCACTGACAACCGGGACCGGGCAGGCAGCGATTGCCCGCACGACATCCGGGTGATTGAAGGCAAAGAGATCTTCAAAGCTCCCGCCACCCCGTGCAACAATCACGACATCCACACGCCCGCTGAGACGCCGGATTGCCTGCGCAATCTCGCGATGCGCTTCTTCTCCCTGAACCGCGGTCGGTGAGATGATGATCTCTGCCGGGAAGCGCCGGGTAATCACCGTCCTGATATCATGAATAACGGCTCCCGTCTCTGAGGTGACAATCCCGATTTTTTCCGGAAATGCCGGGAGGGGGCGTTTCTTTTCCGAGGCAAAGCACCCCTCTGCGGCCAGCTCCCGCTTCCATTGTTCCACGAGCAGGTACTTCTCGCCCAGACCGGCCTTCTTTAACTCTTTTACCTGGAGCTGGTACGAACCATGCGGTGCGTACAGGCGGACCGTTCCGGATACGATCACTTCCATGCCCTCTGCTGGGGAGAACTGCAGGCGCTCAGCATCGGAGCGCCACATCACACATTTGATGACCGCCGCGGTACTGCCGCCACCTTTTTCTGAAAGGGAAAAGTAGCGGTGACCCCGTGAATGATGCGTATAGTTGGTCACTTCGCCTTTTACCCAGACACCCTGCAGGCGGGCATCGTCGAGGAGGTCTTCGATGATGGCCGAGAGCTCCGACACCATGAGGGGTGCGGTTTTTCCACCGGGGGATTCATCGGGCTTGTTGAACCAGTCCATCAACAACTATTAGGCAAAAACCGCATATGAATTAGTACTACCATGGTTTCGTTCTCCGTTGCAAGCATGTTCTTTCACGAGTACACGACTCCCGAAATTTTTTCTTTTGTCTCCCGCACGGGTCTGAACGCGATGGAGTTCTGGTTAGAGACACCCCATTTCTGGCTCCGCGACCTTCCGGTGGATGAGGTGATCGCGTGCAGGAACGCTCACCCCGGGCTCCCGGTGCTGACCGTGCACTCCCCGATCCTTGATTTAAATCCCTGTTCCATCAATCCGGAGGTAGCGGACATATCCATAGAGTATGCAGTCCGTTCCTTACGGATTGCCGAACAACTCGGTGCTCCCGTACTTACGGTCCATCCCGGCCGGCGCACCGCAAAGCGTCCCCCGAGTGATGCGGATTTTGTCCGCTTTGATCATTATATCTCTGTATTGCGCGAGGCAGCGGCGGAAAGTCATACGAAAATCGGCATGGAAAATATGGAGCCGATCGTCAACTCGCTGCTCTGTACCCCGGAGCGTGTACGGGAGCTCCTTGACGATGAACCCTGGCTGTTTTTCACGCTCGATGTGGCGCATGCTTTTTCCCGGTCTGAAGCAGAGGCGCTCCGGTATATCGAACTCTGCCATGACCGTCTCATCAATGTGCATATCAGCCGGTTCGATCACGGCAAGGCGCATTTCTCACTCGACCGGTATGCATCCATGGCACAGGTCATGGAGTGCTTAAAAGATCACCGGTTCGATGGCTGCCTTACCCTTGAGATCGAGGACCTGAATTTTAACAGCCCGCTCTCCGCAGAAGAAAAGATCGCGGTACTTGCCCGGGATTGCGCATTTATGAAAGAATGCATGAAATAGGCGCTGGTTTTATTAAATTCACCCCCGAATATAGTAGTGAAATTTCGTTTATGAACAGGAAAAATATGCGTGCACCAGCACGATGTGAAGTACAATGATCCAGGACGCTTTGGAGATCCTGCTCTTTATTATCTGCATCCTCCTGTCCGCTTTTTTTTCCAGTTCGGAAGTTGCGCTTATCTCGATCCACCGGGCAAAAGTGCGGACGCTTGTCAATGAAGGAAAACCCGGTTCACAGGCAGTAGCTGCCCTCAAGGAATCCCCGGAACACCTGCTTATCACCATCCTTATCGGGAACAATATTGTCAATGTTGCAGCCGCTTCACTAGCAACAGCAATTGCGATCCAGATGTTTGGGGACCTTGGGGTGGGGATTGCCACCGGGTTTGTCGTCATCGTGCTGCTCGTCTTTGGCGAGATCGGCCCCAAGATCTATGCTGCACACGCGTCAGATTCCTTTGCCCTGATGGTGGCACCGGTCATCCTCTTCCTCTCCCGTCTCTTTACCCCGATCATCTGGGTTGTCGAACGGGTCAGCCCGAAACTGGGTATCGGAAAAGAATTTGCAGAACCGGTAGTCACGGAAGAGGAGATCAAGGAATGGATCGATGTGGGCAAGGAAGAGGGCACGATCGAGCAGGGCGAGCAGGACATGCTCTACTCGGTGCTCGAATTTGCGGATACCACCGCCCGGGAGATCATGACGCCCCGGGTCAATGTCATTCTCATGGAAGATACGGTCAGCTTTGAAGAGGCGATCAGGATCTTCAACGAGACCGGGTTCTCGCGTATTCCCGTGTTCCACGAGCAGATCGACAATATCACTGGTATCTTAAATGTCAAGGATGTCTTTTCCGCGATGGTCTCCCGGCGCAAGGACTCGGCAATAAAAGAAGTGATGTACGACCCGATGTTTGTGCCCGAAACCCAGAAAATCGATGACCTGTTAAAGGAACTGCAGGTGCACCGGGTGCAGATGGCAGTTGTCATCGATGAGTACAGCAGTTTTGTCGGGATCGTTACGGTTGAGGATATATTAGAAGAACTCGTCGGCGATATCATGGATGAGTATGACAAAGAAGAGCCCGAAGTGCAGGAACTTGCACCGGGGGTTTATGTAGTCGATGCCCAGACGTGGGTTGAGGATATTAACGAGCGAATGCACCTTACGCTCCCGACCGATGAGACCTACGAGACGATCGGGGGACTCATCATTGACCGGCTCGGGCATCTCCCCAAACATCCCGGCGAGAAGGTGGATATTGCGATCGGCAATGGTGTCACGCTCGTAGTCATGCAGATGCACGGGCGCAGGATCGTGAAAGTGAAGATCGTGGTCCATCCTGAACCCCAGGATGCAAAGCGTAACGAATAATCCGGGTGTACAAGTATCGCCTACGAGGAAAAAATGAAACGCATTGCAGTGGTTGCATCGGGCAGGGGTTCAAATTTCCAGGCGATCATCGATGCGATAAAAAAAGGGACGATCCCTGCTGAATGCGTGGCATTGATTACGGATAACCCGAAAGCCTATGCCATAGAAAGGGCGCAGAAAGCCGGTATCCCGTGCAGGATCATCGATTACGCCACGTTTCCCTCGCGGGAAGTCTACGAGCGCTCCCTTCTCGCCTCCATGCAGGAGACAGGTGCGGATCTCTTTGTACTTGCCGGTTACATGCGTATTCTCGGCTCATCTATAGTAAGAGCGTTTCCGGGAAGGATGATCAATATCCATCCGGCCCTCCTGCCCAGTTTTACGGGTCTCCATGCCCAGCGGCAGGCGGTCCTGCATGGGGTAAAAGTGGCAGGCTGTACCGTGCATTTCGTTGACGAGAGCCTTGACGGGGGCCCCATCATTCTCCAGAAATGCGTGCCGGTGCTGGAAACGGACGATGAGGATGCACTGGCGGAACGGATCTTAGAGCACGAGCACGTCACGTTCCCGGAAGCGATCCGGCTCTTCTGCGAGGACCGGCTTGTGATTGACGGGCGGAAGGTCCGGATTCTTTGAAGATCGGGGTGACTGATTCATAAAGCCAGATCGGATTCTGGGGTCGCTATGTTCACCGCGAGTTTTTTATCTGTCAAGCGAATAGTATGCACAACCGGGAGCCGGTGACGAGGCAATGAAAGAGCGATCCAAAACACCCGTGACCAAGCAGATTGCACGGGAGCGTATTGTTGTCCTGTTTGAACAGGCACGGCTCGCATTTGCAGAGTTTCCGGACTTAAGCAACCGTTATGTGGAGCTCGCGCGCAGAATTGCCATGCGCCAGCGGATCCGGATCCCGCAGGAATTGCGCCGCCAGTTCTGCCATCACTGCTATACCTACCTCGTACCGGGAAACAATATGCGGGTGCGGGTGCACCGCGGCAATGTCGTGGTCACCTGTGGCGCCTGCAATAAACATACACGCTATCGTGTGGTGAAACCTCATGTCGGAAGAAGCGAATAAACTGATGCAGGATCTCAAGCCAACCGTATGGATTGGCAAACAGGGCTGTACCGAAACGATGATCGAAGAGATCGTTTCCCAGCTCAAGACCAGAAAGATGATCAAGGTAAAATGGCTCCAGTCCGTAGAAGTCGATCCGGAAGCCATTGCCCTGCAGGCGCATGCGAAACTGGTGGAAACCCGGGGACGGACGATGGTGCTTGCAGATAAAAAAATGACCATAAAAAAATAAATCTGTTTTTCTTCGATCAAAGCGACTTTTCGCTTCTCGAAATATATAAAAACCTTACTCACAAATAAGTAAAGACTGTTATTGAAAAATTCAACAGTGAGGTCTCTAGATGACAACAGTATACGATGTCCCCGCCGACCATATTATCCGAAGGGTCGCTGAGGAGCTCAAGAAGCGGAAGGAAATTGTCCCGCCGGCATGGGCTGCCTTTGCAAAGACCGGGGTACACAAAGAAATGCCGCCTGAAGATCCCGACTGGTGGTTCACCCGGGCAGCAGCAGTGTTGAGACGCGTCTATGTCGACGGCCCCCTGGGCGTCGAGAGGATGCGAAGCTTTTACGGTGGCAAAAAGAACCGTGGATCACGCCCGAATGCATTCCGCAAGGGCAGTGGATCAATCCTGAGAAAATCTCTCCAGCAGCTGGAAGCAGCAGGGTTGATCATCCACGACAAGACCGGCCGTAAAGTATCGCCAGCAGGCATGTCATTCATGGACAACCTGTCCCACGAGGTAAAGATTACCCCGCCGGCACCGGTACCAAAGCGTGTCGTGCCAGTTGTCGAAGAACCCAAGAAGGCAGATGCCAAGAAGGGGAAGGCAAAGGGTGGCGACAAGGCTTCAGAAGGCGCAGACGGTGCCAAGACCGAGAAGAAAGCACCCAAAGCCAAGAAAGCAGATAAATCTGAAGCCCCCAAGTGAGGTTTGATCATGGGAGACGACGAACTGAGTGAACTTCGCAAACGGCGAATGGCACAAATGCAGCAGCAGGCTGGCGATCAGCAGGCAATGCAGGAAGACCTTGAACGCCAGGAGCGGGCAAAGTCTCAGATACAGATGCTCCTCATGCAGGTTCTCGAGCCGGATGCCCGGGAACGATTAAACACCATCAAGCTGACCAAGCCGGAGTTTGTTGCTTCGGTGGAACAGCAGCTGGTATCTCTCGCCCAGAGCGGGAGACTCAAGAACAAGATCACGGATGCGCAGCTCAAAGAACTGCTCAGGCAGCTTGCGCCAGCGAGACGTGATTACTCGATCACACGACGATGAAAGCCGGCGTGCTCTACAGCGGCGGAAAGGACAGTTCCCTTGCAGCAATAATGCTGGGTACGTATTATGAGGTCGAACTCAATACGTTCGTGCTCGACCCACTCCGCCAGATCCCATCGTTGGAGGCTGCGGCACAGGCTCTGGGGTTTCCCCTGATAAAACGTGTGTTTCGTGAAGGACTGAAAGACGAGATGGTGGACCAGGTTGTGTCATGCGGGTACCCGAATGACGCGATCAACCGTATCCACCATATCGCGGTCGAAACCCTCAGCAGGGAGTATAAAGTCGTCGGTGACGGCACACGGTTCAATGACCGTGTCCCGATGCTGACCCGTGCTGAGGTGCAAAGCCTTGGAAACCGGACCGGGTGTTCGTATGTGCGACCCCTGTTGGGCTTTGTCAAGGCGGAAGTCGATCGTCTGGTGGACCGGTTTCTCATCGTGGAATACGGGGAGACCGGGACCATCCGGAACGGTGATTACGAGGCCGAGATAAGGGAGGCGTTCCGCGCACGCGGACTTGATCCCGCCCCCCTCTTCCCGGCACACCATGACCAGTCGCTGGTCATCGGGAGAAAGGCATAATATCAGGTGAGTAAAATGAGCAAAGTAAGCAAAGGCAGGAAGATCCGGTTGGCCAAGGCATGCGACCAGAACCGCCGTGTGCCCCAGTGGGTAATGGTTAGGACCAAACGCGGTGTTGTTGCGCACCCGAAGAGAAGAAACTGGCGCAAGAGCCAGCTGAAGGTGTGAGCCATGGCTGAAATAATGAAGGAACACGTGTATATCATCCCGCTGCGCAATGCAAAGCGGATGCCGCGCTGGAAGCGGTGCAACGGCGCAATGAAGGATATCAAGAAGTATCTCGCCAAGCACATGAAGAGCGAGGATGTCAAGATTGACCAGGGCATCAATGAGAAGGTGTGGTACCGGGGCGCAGAGAAGCCACCGTCAAAGATCCGTATCCGCGCCATGAAAATGGAGGACGGGCAGGTTCAGGCTGAACTTGCACCGGAATCATAGATGGAAAGGACGATCACGTTTGCAGGCGATCCGAACATCGGGGTTTTTGCCCGGGTGGTAGGAAATATCGCAATAATCCCGCCGGATTCCACACCGGAATTCAGGCATGCAGTAAAGGAAGCGCTCCAGGTTGAGGTCATTGAGACCACGATCCAGGGTAGCGAGATCATCGGCTCCTTGGTTGCCGGTAACAGCCGGGGCGTTGTCGTCTCGGGACTGGCAACGGAAGAGGAGATCGAGAAGCTGGCAAAGCACCGCAAGGTGTTCCTGCTCAATGAGACAATGAATGCCGCGGGCAACGTGATCATGGCCAACGATACCTTCGCTGCAGTCCACCCGGACATGCCCGAAGGCCTGGTAAAAGAGATCGGCGATTTCCTTGGTGTTGAAGTGATCCACCTTGTTCTTGGCGGGGTAAAGACCGTCGGTATGGCGGGCGTTGCCACGAACAAGGGCGTCATTGTGCACCCAAGGGCAACCGATGCCCAGATCAAGCAGATCGAAGCGGTTGCAAACGTGCCGGTCGGCACCGGGTCGATCAATATGGGCAGCGGTCTTATCGGTACCGGTCTCATGGCGAACGACACCGGTTACCTTGTCGGGAATGCGACGAGCGGGTTTGAGCTTGGCAGGATTGAAGACGTATTTGGATTTCTGGAGTGATATTGATGGAGAATCAGAAGTTTGAGGTTAAAGGAACCTTTTTAATGGGCGAAGACTGGGCCCCGTACACAAAGATTATCGCGGCCCCCAATGCAAAGCAGGCACAGGAACGCACCTTAGCCGTAATTGGCAGCAAGCACAACCTGAAACGCAGGTACATCAAGATCGATGCGATCAAGGCCGTTAAGGCCGAGTAATTTTTTTTTACTTTTCTTGTTCATTGTTTGAAATTTTTTTTGAACAGCGAATGCCATCTTGATAGAATAGGTCATACCCCACTCTAAAAAATGGCAGGGGGATCGGGGGTACCACCCCCCTCACCTACCACAAAATGGTAAAATTTACGACAGTGACCTACGAAGACGTTCCTCAATCACCAGCCCAAAACAGCCCTTCTTTTCATCTCGACCCTCCTACCACCCATCAGGGCAATGATCGGCCATCCAAAAGGTACCATTAGGGTTTATTTTCAGGCGATTATGTGCCGTGTTTTGGCTTGAATCCCCCGAAATGAGCGCTGTTCAAAAAACAGGATCTATAATTCGCAATTTTGTGCAATTAAATAACCTCTCCCGCTTCAAAGTGTCCCCGCGATCATTGTTCCCTACGACGGAGACCTGCTGAGTAAGGGAACCCGGCCGATCGCACAGGTGTGGGTTGGCTGATGACCCGCTATCTCACCCATATCGTAATCGTAAACTCACGACAGTGACTGACGAGGGGTTCCTCAATCACCAAGTCCAAAACAGGCCTTCTTTTCATCTCGACCCTCCTACCACCCATCAGGGCAATGATCGGCCATCCAAAAGGTACCATTAGGGTTTATTTTCAGGCGATTATGTGCCGTATTTTGGCTTGAATCTCCCGAAATGAGCGCTGTTCAAAAAACAGGATCTGTAATTCGCAATTTTGTGCAATTAAATAACCTCTCCGGCTCCAACGTGTCCTTGCGATCACGGTTCCCCACGACGGAGACCTGCTAAGACCGGGGTTCGGGAAGGATGCACGTATCTCAATCGATCTCACGCGACCCTGATGTATGTATGAAACCCCCCTTTCGATACGGTGTTCCGGCAGGAACGGAATTTTCACCGTCATGAAGAAAGCAAACGCCCGCCACGGTATTCCGGATGGCCGAAAACCGAAATAACAGGCTGACCCAGCGGCCCGAAAAAGAGGGCATTGCAAGACCGCTAAATTGCACGGTAAAATCCTTTTATAATCGGTTATTTTCGCAAAATACCTGAAATTTAAGGTATTTTAAACGTGCGTGGACACCAATTCACCTGCCCAAAAATTGACCTTTCTCCGATTGGCAAAATGAGCCTGAAATGAGGGTATTCGGGTTCAGGGTATAGACCCCGCAACCCCCTATCCCATGCTCCAAAATAGGATGACCATTGCCGCACCAAAAAGTGATGCTCCCGCGGCGGTTTTAGTGACTGAAATGTTGAAACAGTCTTGCCCTGCCGTGCCTCGGTGAGGCGCTGAAGCGGGGGAACATCACATACAAACTTTTGAAAGCGGGTCTTACCCCCATGAATCAATGACGACCCAAAAAATATCAAGCGCAGGCATAAACCCTGTAAAAATAAAAACCGAAGATTAATTGTGGCACATTCCAACAACCATAATTGTTCGCGGCCGGAAAATCCGGGGATCATTATATCATTGTCCACGAGGATTATTGGCTATGGGGTTCTTTGTCGCAGAGAAAGAGCAGTGCATCGCTCCCGGGTCCGGGAACTTTCCCGGGGGGATCAGCCTCTTCGCAGGAGATCCTTAACAATTACCGGCATTACGATCCCTGTAACGGGCGAGCCACGGAAAGAACACCGTTTGGGATGGACGATGCCCAAAGGAGCGTGGCACCTGACAGGAACGGGCATGAGACTTCATGACTGCTGGAGAGAACGCATACTATACCCGGGCGAATGAGAGACCGGTTTGCTTATGACAGGCAGGGTACTTTTGAAACGGGATATCAAGGCGTGGCAGGTCCTCGCACTATGCATCCTCATTGTCGGGATACTCCTTACTGTTTGGTCTGCACAGGAGGAAGACCGCTCCCTGCGCAATGATCTGCTCCTCAAAGCCAGCATTGCACAATCCGCGATCTCTCCCTCTGAGGTTGTATCACTGAGCGGGACCGCTGCTGATATCACATCGCCGGAATACCGGGCACTCAAAGCACAGCTCGAAAAAATTCGGGAAGCCGATCCTGAAATACGGTTTGCCTACCTGATGGGGCAGCAGCAGGACGGGACAATCATCCTCTATGCAGACTCTGAATCCCCGGAATCTGAGGACTATTCTCCTCCGGGGCAGGTATACACCGAAGCACCGGCGGTTCTCAAAACGTTATTTTCGAACGGTGAGAAGGCAAGCGAAGGGCCGTATACGGACCGCTGGGGAACCTGGGTAGGCGGATTTATTCCGGTCACCGATCCAGCAACCGGCCAGGTGATAGCGATCTTTGGCATGGACGTCGATGCGCATACATGGAAAATGGCGATTTTCAGATTCAGCCTGCCCATGCTTATTGCAACATTCTTTATCATTCTTCTTGTTTTGGCATCTGCTTTTTTCCAACGACGCAGTGATGAAGAGAAGCTTCGTCTTAAAATATCCGAGGAGAAATTTTCTGAGACATTCTATTCAAATCCGGCACTCACGACAATATCCACGTTCGAAGAGGGCAGGTTTCTTGATGTCAACACAAGTTTCCTCTCAACGCTTGGCTATTCCCGTGAAGAGGTGATCGGGAAAACGGTTTCGGACCTGGGATTGTATGTTGATCCAGCCCAGCGAAATGCCATCATCAGCAAGATTAAAGAGACCGGGAACGTGAGCAATGTTGAGGTGAAGATATACCGGAAGAACCGGGACATGATGGACGGATCGTTATCCGCATTTTCCATTGACGTTGCCGGCACCCCCCGTCTGTTCACGGTCACCCTTGACAATACCGAGCGTAAGCGGGCTGAATCAGAGCTCAGGGAGAGCAGGGACCGGTTCAGGCAGCTTGCCGAAGTATTTCCCGAAACGATCTTCGAGTCAGATGCCCGGGGTTATGTTATGTATGTGAATAAACATGGCCTTGAAGAATTCGGTTATACCGAAGAAGATTATTCAAATGGTATGAACATCTTCAACCTGGTTTCACCGGAAGATCGTACGAATGTCCAGACAAGGGTGCAGGAGAAGATCCAGGGCAGCCCCAACAAGTACCTGGAATACCGGGCTTTGAGGAAAGATGGCAGTACTTTCTGGGCTCTGGCATTAGCGGCGCCGATTATCGTTAACGGTAAGCATAAGGGATTACGGGGATTTGTTCTCAACATCACCGAGCGCAGGAAGACAGAAGAAGCGCTCCGACAGGCGAACAAAAAACTTACTATGCTCAATACTATCACGCGGCATGATATTCTCAACCAGCTCATGGGATTGCGGACATACCTTGAACTATCCAAAGAAACGATACAAGATCCTGTTATTCTCACGTATATTCATAAAGAAGAACAAGCCGCTGAAACCATCCAGCACCAGATTGAGTTTGCCCGGAACTACCAGGACATCGGGGGACAGGCATCGAAATGGCAGATCCTGTCGGACGCAATCAGCTCTGCAGCCAGCCAGCTGAATCCTCCGGGTGTAGCGATCACTGTTGCTGTTGATCGTGTGGAGGTTTTTGCTGATCCCCTTTTAGAGAAGGTCTTTTACAACCTGATGGAAAATTCTCTTCGTCATGGCGAACACGTGACCCGCATGGATTACTCTGTCAGGGAATCGGAAAGCGGGCTCATCCTCACCTATGGCGATAATGGTGTGGGTATCGCTGAAGAGGACAAAAAGAGACTGTTCCAGAAGGGTTTTGGCAAACATACCGGCTTTGGCCTGTTCCTCTCACGCGAGATCCTCGCTATCACCGGCATCACCATTACGGAGAATGGCGAGCAGGGCAACGGGGCCCGGTTCGAGATCACGGTGCCAAAAGGGGTGTACCGGATCGCCTGTCAGAAGTAAAACCCATAGCAGAGAATGGGAACCAGTAATTTTTTAGTGGAGTAAACAAGGCCCGGTCTTTCTCGTAGGGCAAGCCCACGAAGGCTGTGAGTTCATTACCCTTCTCCGCCCGGAGCATGCGACCACACACCTTGTTTTTTTAAAATACATTTCCGAACGCTTATCGTGTAATCAGCCACTCCCATTACTGAGATTATTCAGAAGGGATACGGATGGCAGAAACGAATAAGATCATTCTTGTGCTGGTGTTTATCTGCGGCCTTCTGGCCGGCTGCGTGATCTACGCAATACTCGCACCCCAACCCATTCACCCGGAAAAACGGGTCGTCTTTACCGAAAACGCACCCAAACCCATCGGGCCGTACAGCCAGGCAGTCCTGTCCGGCGATTTTCTGTTCCTGTCAGGCCAGATCGGTATCGATCCTGCAACCGGCAATCTCTCCGGTACTGCTGATGAGCAGACAACCCGGGCAATGGAGAACCTCCATGCGGTCTTACAGGAATCCGGCCTCGGGTTTGGCGACGTGGTCCAGACAAGGATATACCTGGTGAACATGAGCGACTGGAACACGGTTAACGGGATCTACGGGTCATACTTCACCGGAGGGTACCCGGCACGGGCTACCGTGCAGGTCGCTGAGTTGCCCAAAGGGGCAAAAGTCGAGATCGAGATGGTGGCACAGAAACGGTAGGGGTACCGTTGTCATCAAAAGAGAGAGAGGAATCCTGTTCAGTTCCGGGTATGCCGGCAGGAATGAAAAGTATATTCCGCTGCCGGTAAACTCTTTCTTCAGGAAGATTTCTTTTTGTTACCTGATGCGGATTTGGTTTTTTTCCTGGGCTTTTATTTTTTGTCGGGTTCCGCTGCCTCCCCGTTCTCTTTGAGTATATGGATCATCCCTTCGACTCCGGCAGGATTATTCATCTCGTCATGATAGATGTGGCTCGCAACCGATATTGCCATCGGGGATCCATCCCGCTTCTTTATGAGGACCCGGTACTCATCCAGTTCTCCGGTTTCAGCGAGTTTTTTAAGGAAGAGGTCGCGATCCGCGGGGTTGAAGTAGAAATCATCAGCAACATTTTTCCCAAGCACCTCGTCAACCGAATCGTACCCCAGTTCCAATGCAAATGACGGGCTGACAAGGATAAGGTTGCCCTTCAGGTCTGTCCGGTAAAAGGCGTCCTGCAGGTTCTCGATGATCGACCGGTACTTCTCCTCGCTCTCCCGTATCTTCTGCTGGTTGAATTTCAGTTCGTCAAACTGGGCCTGCAGTTCTTCTTCCGCTGCGGTCAGCTGCTCGTATGCTGCCCGCAGTTCATCCTCGGCTTTCCGCCGTTCGGTAATGTCCACAAGGGATGCCACGCTGTTTTTTGTTCCCGTGATCATGTCGACGTGGACAAAGCAGTTATGAACTGTCTTTTTCGCATCGATAACCCGGCACTCGTATACCGTCGGTGCAAGAGAGGTGTCCTTCCGCCGGGCGTAATGGTACTGTTTCATCCGCTCTACATCATCCTTGTCGATAAAGACCGTCCAGCTGAGTTTTTTCTCCTGATCAGCCCGTGGTACCCCGGTCAGTTTCTCCCAGCCGGCATTTGCCAGCAGGATGGTGGTGTCAGGCGCAATGATAATGGTGGCAGCACCGGTGTTGTCGAAGATTGCCCGGTACAGGTTCTCGGATTTTTTCAGTTCCTCTTCTGCCAGTTTCCGGCCGGTGATATCGATCAGGACGCCGTTCCACAGGATGCTGCCATCGCGACGGGGTTGTTCCGGTAATGATCGTCCAAGAACCCATCGGATTTTTCCGTTGACACGCGTCCTGAATTCGCAATGCCAGAGTTCCCTTGTGGAGGCAGACAGGGCTATCGTGCGGTTGACTTCTGGTACGTCCTCGGGTAATATTGCTGCAAATGTCGATTCTGAAGACACCGCAGCATCTTCCGGAGCAACCCCGAATAATTCCTTCCATCTTCCGCACACGTACAGGAAGTGGTATTTCCCATCAGGAGTCAGCACAAACTGGTAGATTGCACCGGGGATACTCATGCCCAGCGTCTCGAGGCGGTGCTCCCGCTCTCTGAGGGCCTCTTCCGCCCGTTTCCGGTCGGTGATATCTTTCCCTACCGACTGGTATTCGACCAGCCGGCCGGATTCGTCAAAGATGGCATGGTCGCTCCACCAGTGCCAGTGAATGGTGCCATCGGCCATGACGATCCTGTGCTCAATATCAGCGGTGGGATGATCTTTTGTAAGAGAGGCAAGATGGCGTCCAATACGGGCACGATCATCGGCAGGAATCTCCGGGATAAAACGGTGCCCGACTATCTCGTCACGCGGTTTTTTAAAATACCTGCAGTATGCTTCATTGACAAATACATGGGTTCCGTCGGGTTTGAACCGGCTGATGAATTCCGTCTGGGTCTCAACAACATCGCGGTACCTGCGCTCGCTCTCTTCAAGGGCAAGGTCTGCCTGCCTCCTGTGGACGGCAAGCCGGATCTTATGTGCCAGCTCGGCGAACTGGGATTGCGGCTCCCCGCCTTTCTGGAGGTAATAGTCCGCACCATCGTTGAGTGCAAGAATTACGACTTCCTCGCGTCCTCTCCCCGTGAAGAGGATGAACGGCACCTGCCCGTAATGGAGACGGACCTGTCGCAGGAATTCGAGGCCATCCATCACCGGCATCTGGTAGTCGGCAATGATGGCATCATACGTGTGGGTCGCCAGGTGCTCCAGCGCGGCAACTGCAGACTCCTGTAGATCTACCTTGAAGTCCCCGGTCATTTCAAGGAAGTCCCTGCCGAGTTCCAGAAGTCCCGTTTCGTCATCCACGTAGAGGACTGAGATCATGATAGTATTCCTGAAGTGCTCTGCATTCTACAGAAGACTGAGGTTATACAAATACGTTCCTGAAACGATAAAAGAAAAGAATAAAAATCAGCTCTCGCGGCACACCACATCCCCGACGTGGACCCGCTCGATCACCTTGATGCCGATATCCTGTCCCGCGTCCGCTTCCGTGATAGGTATGTGTTCCAGTTCCATCGATGTGACGGACTGGTCGAAGTCCTCGTGTGGCCCGTGGATGTGGATGCGGTCTCCGCGGGCGAGATGATCCTTTAACACTACTGCTGCAACCCCGATTCTCGGGTAATAGTGGGTTACCGTGCCGATCATGGTCTGCATACGATCCTCCCTATAAGGGACTAATACCGGTGCTGAAGCAATAAATTTTTCCTGCACAGCCCGGCTATGCAGCATGTGAAGGAACACCTGATGCAAAAACGCGGTAGGAGGTGATCGCAACCGTGCCGGGAGTAATTACGAGCCCTTATGATCAGCCCATGTCAACAACATTATCAACAAAGGTGGTGAGTTGCGTCATCAGCATCGGATCAAGTCCCTTCTCCACGGCAAGGAATACACCGGAAATATCCATAAGCCGGAGTTTATTGGTAACAAAATGGATAAATTTCGAAATATTTGCCGATGAAAGGTAGATCAGCATGGTACTGACAGAATCGTACATAATGCAGATTTTCTTCCCCGAATGATCTTTGAGAACTTCAGTAACCGCGATGCCCATGTCAGTAAGATTCGCCGGATTATTGATGTACCGTACAACCCCGGGGATATTCTCAACATTCCCGATCGAGTTGCGGGTAACTGCATCGATAAATGAGACACGGGTGGATGGGATCCCGTTCTGGGCATACAATTTTGTCAGGATACTATAGGGAAAATTCGTGGTAATGACAACCGTATGATAGCCCAAGGTCGATACTTCCTTGATAATCTCAATATTGCGCTGGCGGATTGTTCCGGGCGATGCAAGGATCAAAAAGATCTTTTTCTGTTCGAGTTCCTCAGGGTCGATAATATCCGGCACTCCATCACCGTTCCAGGAATTTCCGGTATGCTTCGGGAATCGATCGGTTCTTCTCAACAATCGCGGACTGGAACTGACGGATATTTGCCTCGATCTGGGTGGCGTTACGGGCCTGACCTTCGAGCATCAGGATAATTTCCTGCTGGGTGAGCATCCCCTGTTTTATGAGATCTGCGGATTCCAGGAGGGTAGTACTGATGATCCCGACCGGCTGTTTCAGTCGCATGGTCATCTCGGTCATATAGGCAACCAAAGCATCCTCAGCCTTGCGCTGCTCGGTGATGTCCCTCGCGATAGCGATCTCGTGGTATATCCCGCCGGCCCCAATCTGCCGGGTGTTCCAGGATATGATCCGCGGGTCGCCGTTTTTCGTGCGTATTATCGTCTCAAGGTTTTCAAAATGATTGTGTTCGGAAATAATTCTGGATATCTTCTGCGTTATGCTCCGGCGATATTCAGCATCGGGATAGAGTTTTTTCCAGATATCACGATGTCCGATTACCTCATCGGGGGAATAGCCGGTTATCATCTCTGCTGCCTTGTTCCAGACCTGGATTTTCCCGTCCGGATCGATAACCGTGATGAGTACAAAGGCATTGTCAATGATATTCTCACGGAATGCACTGGCCTCCCGCTCAGCCGTAATATCCATGCCGACGGCAATGGCCCTTGAAAGACCCCCTGCGTCGATCTTTTTGGTATTCCAGAGAATGATATGGGTCTTTCCTGACCGCGTAAGAATGGAGGTTTCAAGATTTTCAAAAGAGTTTTTTGTTTTAAGGATATTCGCAATTTTCTGCGTAACACTTTTACGATAATCCCTGTCAGGATAGAGATTTTTCCAGACCGCGTTGCTGCCGAACACTTCCTCACGTGAATAGCCGGTGATGGTTTCTGCCGCATGATTCCATGAAACGACCCGGCCCTTTTCATCGAGTACAGCGATCATGACAAGAGCATTGTCAAGGAAACCTGCCTCGATACAGAAATTTTCGTTCTGTGTACTTTCCATCTGTATGTATCCCCTGATGACTCGATAACTGTTGAATGAGGATGCATCCTGCGTTTATATGAATGTATAGGGATGTATGCCGTTCAGGGAGCGGGTGGTGACGACAGGAGCGAAAAGGGCGGGTATAGCGGGATGAAGATTCAGGACCGGGTGGACGCTGAGCATTATTATGAGGAATAATGAGCAATGAGCACAATGCATAAGAGTCTGAATAATATAAGACAGTATATGGCGGGTTATGCCCGTACTGTGAGATGATAGAGATGGTTGCACTTACCGGAGAAATAAAGGAATTATTTGCCAAAATCAAGCTCTTCCCCATTGCCACAGCGTCAAAAAAAGGGATTCCGAATGTCACTCCCATCGCGTTTGTCATACTGGTCAACGATGATACGGTCTGGCTTGCAGACAATTTCATGTTAAAAACGCTTGCAAATGTCAAGGAGAACCCGCACATTGCAGTGTACCTGTACGATTCCGACAGCAGGAAGTGCTGTCAGGTCAAGGGCACGGTTGAGGTAAAAACAAGCGGGGCTGATTACGACAGGATGAAAAAGATGGTGCAAGAGAAGAAACCCGGCCTTCCGGCAAAATCACTCCTGATCATGAAGATCACCGAGGTCTATGAATGCATGCCCGGACCGGCGGCAGGAAAAAAGATACTTTGAATTATTTTTAGCTCTGCTGAAATGGACATGAACCAATTGGGTTCACGCTCGAACCTATCAAAAACATCCTATTATTTGTTACACAATCAGGAGCCAAGCCACCCCTTCGCGGGGCCTCGCTGGGCAGATCGGTTTAATGAGAGAACCGTTCCTGAACCGCCGCGGGGGCGCCCTGTCGGGGGTGGGGGGTTCATCATTACCGGGGGTATGGGGGTCTCAACCCCCATCAGCCAAACGATCAATTCTTTCCGTTTTACCCTTTATAACGGTGGTATTTCATCTGGGGTAATCCACCTGGGTAAAATGAATCATCAAATGAATCGTACATCCAATCGGTTCTTTCACCGGTAACGGATTGCAATGAATAGCGACCGGGTTCTTTTTTTGTCCAGTTGCCGGTGTCAGTTGTTTCCTTACGGTTGATAAAAAAATTCGTGGAAAAAAACGTCTGATTTTCATACAGGATTATGTGCCGGTCCGATGCCGGCGGTTCACCTCCAATCCACTGGCCGATGATGGGATCGGGTGTGTTACTGATAATATGCATTCCAGGCAGCTGGATGCACCCTGCTATGAGCATTGAGCAAAAAACGATGATGCAAACAAGGCTCGCCGATTGCATAAATGAGATAGAATAATCCTGACATGATTAACCTTTTCCCGGGAGTCATCGATGTTGCCAAGATGATTCGAGTATCCGGAAATATACCGGCTTTTCTGTAAAGGTTTTCATGGGGGAGGTACCCTGTCTTTTCCAAGAGTGGGGGTGGGTGGGGCAGGTATCCCCCCTCATATTTTAGACAGGGGGGTGGGATACCCCCACTCATTTTGTGGAGAGGGGGAGGGGGTGGTACCCTGTCCGGGCCAAGAGAGGGGGTATCCCCCCTCCCGGATACCCAGCAGAGCGATGCCCTCTCCGTCGTGACTCTACATGAACCACCGCTCCGGTTCATGCGACAAAGGGGAAGGATTTTCATATGACAGGGGGGGGAGGGGGGACCCCCTCTCAAATTTTGGAGTGGGGGTAGGGAGGGCTGGTATCCCCCCCTCGTTTTTTGGAGAGGGGGTGGGTATACCCCCACTCACTTTTTGGACAGGGGGGTAGGGTACCCCCTCTCGAACTTTTGAGTGGGGGGGTCCCACCCTTTTGTTGTGCGTGAGGAAAGGGAAGTTCAGTCGTGACTCCATCGGAAACCGTGGCCGGGTCCGTGCAGCCGGAGGGGGGTGGGGGCCTGTCTTTCGTAAGAGTGGGGGTAGGGTGGGCTGTATACCCCCTCTCGGGTTTTGGAGAGGGGGTGGGTGGGGCCGGTATCCCCCTCTCCAAGTTTGGACAGGGTACCTCCCCCCCAATTTTTTGAAGGTTTTCCTGATAGGCATTTGAAAAAACGAGTAAGCCCACCCCTGCGGGGGTCGCTCGGCCGCCTCAGCGGGGCCTCGCTGGGCAGGGCGGTTAAAGGGCATGGCAGGTCCCTGATCCGCAGCGGGGAAATGGAGCACAAATTTTAATCTGGCTATCTACCCATGTAAGATTATGTGCATTCCAAAAAACCCGGCACAACAGCTCAAATTTTTTTTAATCGGTGGCATTATTATAGCATTAGTATGGCCTTTTTGGGCGTACGGTTTAAAATCCGGAGGCATCGAAAGTCTTTGTACACAATATATTGTCATTTCGACAGCATTAATGGCAATATTATTTGCAGTAATAGCCATCAAACAAGATAAAGTCATTATTGAACGATTGAAACAACCTCTATTTCTAATATCTATATCTCTTTTCACTGATGTGTATGCATTTTTTTTAATTTGGTTAAATTCAACATCCACTTTATTAATTAATATCTTTTTTTCAATAGCGACTATTCTACTTTTTATTACGATATTAGAAATCAATCTGTTGACTTTAGGATTTTTAGAATATTTGAAACATCAAAATGCCATTCCCAAAAAAGAATCAAAACAATAATTTTTACTATTTTTTGACAGTAAATAGTATATTTAAAAAAAAAAAGAATTGCCTAAATCTTTTCGCTCGATATCTTGGCAAACGTAGTAGTGAAGATCCCCATCATCTCGCGAATCTCCTCAATCACACTATTGCCGTAACCTACCTGTCTACATTCAACACCATTAGGGTCTTGGTCAACGGAATTGATTCGACCGACCTGCATGATGGCTAGGTCGATATTGCATTTCCTGAAGGTGTGTTAGGAGCTTATTCGAAAAATATTTCAATATGCTTATTATGTTCAATGAAATGTATAGATTAATGAAAAAAAAATTCCCAGAATATTATAAGCCAACTGATAAAGAGTTAGAAGAATTATGGGAAAATTGTATTTTCATTTTTGATACTAGCGTAATATTAAATTTTTATCAATACTCTGTGAAATCGAGGGATGAATTTTTATCAATACTTAAAAAAATTTCAAACAGAATTTGGATTCCATATCAAGTCGGTAAAGAGTATCAGTCTCGTCGTCCTCATATTATTCGTGAGCAGAGAGAAAAATATCTAAGAATTCAAGAAAAGATCGATGAAATAAAAAATAAATCAATCACGGAAATCGAAAAAGAAAAAAGTGTTGAGTATCATCCGTTTATCAACAAAAATGAATTAAAAAGAAAAATTGAGGAGGCATTTTCAGATTTGGATTCTTATTTAAAAAATTGCGAAAATAAATATCCTGATTTAACGAAAAGAGACATTATTGGTGAAGAAATTGACAAATTATTTGAAGAAAATGTTGGTGAGGAATATTCTCCCAATAAATTAAAAGAACTGTACGAACTCGGAAAGAAAAGATATGAACAAAAAATACCTCCTGGATTTTCGGATCAACAAAAAGGTACTGAGAAACAATATGCTGATTTTGTTTCGTGGGCCCAAATATTAGAATTCGCTGAATTAAAAAATAAATCCGTGATTTTTGTAAACGATGATGAAAAAAATGACTGGTGGCTAATTCACGATTATCAAAAACCAACACAAGAAATTATTTTACCCCATCCAGATTTAATTAAGGAATTTGCATCAGCCACAAAAAACCGAATTTATATGTATAATTCTGAAAATTTTATGAAAGCTTATCAAAAATTCCTCAAAGAAAAAGTCAGCAATGATGCAATCAAAGAAGTTCGAAATTTGAGAAATCAAAATAGGCAACAAACAATTTTTGGCGCATATGTGCCGGTATTTAATCAAAAGGATATGGATACGCTTTTAGAAGACGAAGATTTTAGAAAACTTTTTACAAATCCTGAATATATAGAGATATTTAAAGAAATGAAGGATTTATCTAAAATTGTCTCAAATCCGACAATATTACAATCGATTGAAAGATATGAGAATTTGCGAAAACGTTTCATTTATTTAGAGTCGCTTAAAGTAAGACAAAAGGAACCTGGCAATCAGATAGAAACGGAAGAGAATCATAAAATTTAAAGTGCTTCTCTAAATTTTTGAAAATTAACTTTGTATTAAAAAAAAGATTACCCCTAAATGTTCTCGCCCGGTATCTTGGCAAACGTACGGTGAAGATGCCGGCATCCCGCGTATCTCTTCTATCACACTGTCGGAAATTTCATTGGTCAGGTTTTGCTCCACATGGTTCATTTTTGAACCAATCAAACAAGGTTGTAGAGACAAAATCCTTCAGTCATTTTCACTCGTTCTTGTTTACGTTCACTTGCGTCACGGTCCTTCGGATAATCCGGTAATCGACAACCTAATCGACAACCTAATCGACAACCTAATCGACAACCTGCTCACGCCATCACATACAATGTGACACAAGGAGCCGCGTACCCGGTCCGCAAAAAAAGAGTATCCTAAATCTTCCCGCTCGATATCTTGGCAAACGTTGCGGTGAAGATCCCCGGCATCCCGCGTATCTCTTCCATCACGCTGTCGGGAACATCGCTGTCCACGTTCAGCACCATGATGGCATGCTCGCCGGGCTGGACCCGGCCGACCTGCATGCCGGCAATGTTGATGTTGTTCTTCCCGAGGATGGTAGAAGCACGCCCAACTTTCCGATAATCGACAACCTAATCGACAACCTAATCGACAACCTAATCGACAACCTAATCGACAACCTAATCGACAACCTAATCGACAACCTGCTCAGGCCATCACGTACCGCGTAGAACGCCCCTTTCCTTCGATCCTGATCAGGTTCTGCTCAATCATCTGCCCGAGCTCCTTGCCTGCTGCCTGCCGGGAAATGCCATACAGACGCATCAGATCCCCGCTCTTCACCGAACCGTGGGCATGGATGAACTCGATAATCTTCATCTGCCGCTCGGAAAGAGCCACCTGCCCCCCGGATACCTTCCGGTGCTCATCAGACGAGAGCAGCAACACCCGCTCCTTCACACGGTGTAGGGAGATCTCCACCCCTTCCGTAAAGTACTCCAGCCATACCGTGCAGTCCGGATAGGTCAGGTTCACCGCTTTGAGCACATTGTAGTAGGCAGGCCGGTCGCTGTCGTAGAAATCATCCAAGGTAAAGAACCGCTTGATATCGAACTCCCGCATTGCGAGAACAAGGGTAGCGAGCGCCCGGGCCGTTCGCCCGTTCCCGTCCACAAACGGGTGAATCCGCACGAGTTCGTAATGCGCGATCCCGGCAACCAGTACCGGATGCATCTGGTGCGCTGCATCGGAATTCAGCCAACCGGTAAGCGCGTTCATCTGCGGGACAACCTCTTTTGGGGGGGGTGGGGAATACACCACCTCTCTGGTGAGGCGGTTTCCGACAACAACCTGCACCTTCCGGAACGCCCCCTCCGTTGCCGGGTCATCCAGCGTATCAAGGGTGACGTCGCGGTGCAGGGAAAGGAGGTTCTCTTCTGAGATCATACCGTCCTTCTGGTACCGGTCAATGTGTTCCAGCACCCGGAGGTAGTTGAGCACCTCGTTTTTTGCCCTGCGGGCAGCCATAACCTCCCTGCCCTCGGAAAGCCGGCTCACTTCCTCAAGGGAGAGCGGGTTCCCCTCTATCGCTGTGGATGCATGTGCAGCCCGGACCAGTTGTTCCCTGCGGATCGACACCTCCCATTTCGGGATCAGGTGTGCATGAAGGATCACCTCGCGGGCAGCAGCGATATCCGAAAGCCTTCTCACCATCCGGTGGGTGTAGGTAAAGTCCGGTGAAAAGGTTCGGCTCTCCATCATACCATTGTTCCCTTTCTTCACTGTTGCCCCCCACCTTTTTGGATATTGCAGTTTTTGCTCCGGTACAGTGATATTCCTTTGGATAGCTATCTCAGTTCATCCGCCAGAACGTTAACAGTCGATGCATCTTCGAGACACAATCGCACTCTGGATTACTATATCCCCCTTTGAATTTTTGAGAAGCCGCTTATCCCGGCCCGCACTAAAAAAAAGAATCCTTAAATCTTCCCGCTCGATATCTTGGCAAACGTTGCGGTAAAGATCCCCGGCATCCCGCGTATCTCTTCCATCACGCTGTCGGGAACATCGCTGTCCACGTTCAGGACCATGATCGCATGCTCGCCGGGCTGGACCCGGCCGACCTGCATGCCGGCAATGTTGATGTTGTTCTTCCCGAGGATGGTGGATGCCCGCCCGATAACGCCCGGCTTGTCCAGGTGGCGTGACACGATCACGTAGCCTTCGGGGATCATGTCCATCGTGTAGCCACCGACTGCGACAATGCGGCTGCGGCCCTTAAAAAAGACCGTCCCGCTGACCGTCTCTTCACCCTTGTCGGTCTTGATCCGGATGGTGATAAGGTTCTTGAACCCGCTGGACTCCTGCGTGACGGTCTCGCTGACGGCGATGCCGCGTTCCTTTGCTATGAAATCCGCGTTCACGATATTGACCGGCTGCTGGAGCACCGGGTCGAGAAGCCCCTTGAGGGCAAGGCGGGTAACGTACTTCATGCTGCCGGCATAGGCCGAGAGTTCGCCGCCGTAGATGAGTTCCACGGAGGAGAGCCTGCCGCCCGCGATCTGGGTAACGAAGCGTCCCATCTTCTCGGCGAGCTGGGCAAAGGGTGCAAGCACTTCCGCATGCTCGGGCGGGACCATCGGGGCGTTGACCACGTATTTCGCAGCCCCGCCCTTCAGGACTTCAATGCACTGCTTTGCAACCGAGACTGCGACATTGACCTGCGCCTCGACCGTGCTTGCCCCGAGATGGGGGGTCACGATGATCTGGTCGAGGGTGAGGAGCGGGGATTCGGTCGGGGGCTCGGTCTCGAATACATCGAGGGCTGCCCCGGCCACCTTGCCGCTCTTGACCGCATCGTAGAGCGCCTTCTCATCGATGATACCGCCACGGGCGCAGTTGATGATCCGCACGCCGTCTTTCATCGTCGCGATGCTCTTTTCGTTGATGACGTGCTTCGTCTCGGCGATCAGGGGGGTGTGGACCGTGATGACATCCGCGACCTTGAAGAGGTCGGCCATCGACATCATCTCGACGCCGAGCTGGGCCGCCCGTTCCTTGGTGATGAAGGGATCGTAGGCAACGCATTTCATATCCATCGCGTTTGCCCGCTTTGCCACTTCACGCCCGATGCGCCCGAACCCGACAATACCGAGGGTCTTTTCGTTCAGTTCCACGCCCATGAACTTGCTGCGCTTCCACTCTTTCTTCCTGAGGCTCGCGTTCGCCTGCGGGATATTGCGGGCAAGGGACTGCATCATGGCCATGGTGTGCTCGGTTGCGGCAAGGGTATTTCCCTCCGGCGCATTGGCAACGATAATTCCCTTGCGGGTCGCTGCATCCATATCGATATTGTCCACGCCGACACCGGCACGCCCGATGAACTTCAGCTTTTTGCCTGCCTCGATCACCTTTGCATTGACATCCGTGCTGCTCCGCACGAGCAGGGCATCGTAGTCCCCGATGATCTTGATGAGCTCTTCTTCCTTGAGCTCAGTCTTAACGTCCACATCGACTGCCGCCCGCAGGATAACAAGCCCTTCTTCCGCCAGCGGATCACTGACGAGCACCTTTGCGTTTGCCATAAAAACCCATAGAATATCGCCGCCATACTTAATCAGGGTTATTCTTTGCGGGCCGGCTGGCGCTCAGGCAATATATGGAGAAAGATTGCGCCATGCTGTTCCAAGCAAGTGAAATACGGCATAAAAATATCAGAAAATTTTTGTGAGGCTCCCCCGTCTCAGGGCCTCTCCGAGGCACAGCGGGGCAAGGTGGTTTTATTATCGTAATCGCTTAAACCGTGGCTGGAGTAAGGAAAAGCAGGATCCTCTCCCAGCATAAAACTTGAAAATCAAAGGGGGTCAAGGGGGGCTCCCCTTGGGCTGCCTCCCCCTCTGGGGGAGAGAGGGAGTCACCCTCATTATTTACAACGAGGGGGAATCGGACAATGGAGCAACCGGTTCAGGAAACTAATCCAAACCGTCAATCAATAAGCAACCCCCATAACCACCCCTCCGGCAGGGTAACGCGATGATAATTATTATACGAGTGAAGTCGACATCATAAGTGGTGCGAGCATGAAAAATGTCCCTAATATTCTCTGGTTAGAGGAGATCAGGAAGGAAGATATTATTTCTGTCGGGGGTAAGGGAGCGTCTCTTGGGGAAATGGCCTCTATCGGCCTTCCGGTACCGAGAGCCTTCGTGGTCACCGCCCAGGCCTTCCGCAGGTTTTTAGTAGAGACCAATCTTGAAGAAAAGATTTTTTCATCGTTCGATAAGCTCGATGTGGAGGACAACGCAGCGCTCGAAAAGGCTGCCGACCATGCAAAAGAACTGGTGATGAAGGCAAAGATGCCGGCAATCATCAGCGAGGAGATCAAAAAGGCATACAAGAAGATGTCTGGCGACGATCTCATCGTGGCCGTGCGCTCGAGCGCAACTGCAGAGGATCTCCCGGACGCCAGTTTTGCCGGCCAGCAGGAGACGTTTCTCAATATCAAGGGGGAGGCAAACCTTCTCGACTCCATCCAGAAGTGCTGGGCATCGCTCTACGGGGCACGGGCGATCTATTACCGGGCAAAGCAGGGATTCGATGACCACTCGGTCAATATCGCCGTTGTCATCCAGCAGCTCGTCCATTCCGAAAAGGCGGGAGTTATGTTCACCTCCCACCCGATCACCGGTGAGCCCAATACTATTATAGAAGGCTCGTGGGGACTGGGCGAAGCAGTGGTCTCCGGATCGGTTTCTCCCGACAAATACGTTTTTGATCAGCGGACCGAGAAGGTCATTGACACGCTCATCTCGAACAAGAAAGTCGAGATCATCGCCGACGGGAATCACGGGACAAAACTGGTGGATGTTTCCCCGGCCCGGCAGGACGCACAGGTGCTCTCGGATGCAGAAGTTGCCAAGCTGGGCATGTACGGCAAGATCGCCGAGAACCATTACGGGATACCGCAGGACGTTGAATGGGGCATAGTGAAAGGGACCATCTACATCCTCCAGTCCCGGCCGATCACCACCATCGGAGCAAAAAAGGAGAACAAGAGCATGACCGGACAGAAATCGGAAGCAAAGATCATCTTAAAAGGTCAGGGTGCAGCACCCGGTATCGCTTCAGGAAAAGTCGTCGTTATCCGGGATGTAAAAGACACGGGTTCGGTCCGTGAAGGTGACATCCTTGTCACGAAGATGACCAACCCGGACATGGTGCCGGCCATGCGCAAGGTCGCAGCGATCATCACTGATGAAGGCGGCATGACCTGCCACGCAGCTATCGTGAGCCGTGAACTCGGCACGCCGGCAATTGTGGGCACCAAGAATGCCACCAACGTGCTCAGGAACGGCCAGCTGATCACGGTCGATGGCGAGATGGGGCTTATCTACGAAGGATTGCTCCCGCAGGCAGCAGCCCCGGTACAGGGAGCCGCTCCCCAGCGGCTGGTTGCCCCGGCCTCCTCGCTCATCACCGCAACCAGCGTCAAGGTCAACGTCTCTATTCCCGAAGCGGCAGCCCGGGCAGCGGCAACCGGTGCTGATGGTGTCGGCCTCCTCCGGATCGAGCACCTTATCCTCGGCCTGAACAAGACGCCGGGCTGGTTTATTGCCAACAACAAGGAAGATGAGTTTGTCAGGGAACTCCACGACGGCATCAAGATTGTCCTCGATGCCTTCCCGGGAAAAACCGTCTGGGTGCGGACACTCGATGCCCCGACCGACGAGTTCCGGAATATGCAGGGCGGCGAGACCGAGCCCCTCGAGCACAACCCGATGCTCGGCTGGAGAGGCATCCGGCGCGATCTCCAGAGCCCGGACCAGTTCCGGATGCAGGTCGAAGCGTTCAAGCGCCTCTGGAAAGAGGGATACGAGCACCTCGGTATCATGTTCCCGATGGTCTCCCACCCCAAGCAGTTCCTTGCAGCAAAGGAGATGATGCGGGCCTGCGGTGTCGATGTCGAGAACGTCACGCTCGGCATCATGATCGAGATCCCGTCGAGTGCGATCATGATCGAGGAGTTCTGCCGGTGCGGGATCAAATTCGCCTCGTTCGGCACCAACGACCTTGTTCAGTACACGCTCGCCATCGACCGCAACAACGAGAATGTGGCGGATATGTACGAGCCGCAGCACCCGGCCGTCCTGCACCTGATCCATAACGCGATCCAGACATGCCGGGCTTACAACATTGAATGCTCAATCTGCGGCCAGGCCGGCTCTGACCCGAAGATGGCAACATGGTTGGTCGAACACGGGATCACGAGCATCTCGGCCAACATCGATGCCATCGCCAAGATCCGCGAGGCGGTTGCCCGCACGGAAAAGCGCATTATCCTCGAAGCCGCGAGATCAAAAGATGCTGAATAAGGGTTGTCCTGAAGAAGAACTCTTCTCTTTTTTCTCCCAAAAAAAACGGGAGGACCTGGATCACGATTACATCCTGAGCTCCATGTGCACGCTCCCCCACCCGGTTGCGGTGCGGGCACACTGTATGTTTATGGAGACAAACCTTGGCGACCCGGGACTGTTTCCCGGGACTGCATCCCTTGAACAGCTCCTGATCAAACGATTCGGCGTGCTCTATAACTGCCCGGGTGCCGGGGGATATGCCACCAGCGGGGGCACCGAATCCAACCTCCAGGCACTCCGGCTGGCAAAGGTGCAGAAAAAAGAGATCGCCTATCCCAATGCAGTAATCCCGGAATCAGCGCATTTCTCTTTCAAGAAATCCTGCGACATCCTGGGCATTGAGATGCGGGGAGTGCCGCTTACCGATGAACTGCGGATGGATGCCGATGCTGCCGCAGAGCAGATTGACAGCAACACGATCGCCCTTGTCGGGATTGCCGGCACCACCGAGTATGGTATGGTCGATCCCATCGCCGCCCTTGCAAAGATCGCGTACCAGCACAGCGTGTTCTTCCACGTGGATGCGGCCTTTGGCGGTATGGTGATCCCGTTTATGGAAAAGCCGATCCCGTTTGACTTCTCCCTGCCCGGTGTCACCACGATAGCCGTCGATCCGCACAAGATGGGCATGAGCACGATTCCCGCCGGCTGCCTGCTCACCCGGGAACCGGACCTGCTCAATTCCCTCAACATCGACACCCCGTACCTTACCGTAAAACAGGAGTTTACCCTTGCCGGCACCCGCCCGGGAGCACCGGTTGTCGGGGCGCTTGCGGTGCTGGATTACCTCGGGTTCGAGGGCATGCGGGCGATGGTAAAAGGGTGCATGAAGAATACGCACCGCCTTATCGCCGGCATGGAAACATTTGGCTTTGGGCGGGCGGCAACACCGGACGTGAATGTTGCCACCTTTATTGCAGCAAAAGAAGATATCCCGAAACCGTGGAAGGTCTCGTGGACGAGACCGGGGCACCTGCGGATCGTCTGCATGCCCCACGTGCACGGTGCACGCATTGATGCATTTTTAACAGATATTGGTGAATTACATGCTTGACAGACTGGTAGAATCATTAGAAACCTGCCCCATGGTGAAGCGGGGAGAGTATAACTATTTCATCCATCCGATCACCGATGGCGTACCGATCGTTGAACCCGCACTCCTCCGTGATGTCTGCACCGCGATGATCAAGGTGATGGACTTAAACAACGTCGACAAGATCGTGGTCGTGGAAGCGATGGGCATCCATATCGGTTCGGTGCTCTCGATTATGACCGACATCCCGATGGTTGTCATGCGCAAGCGGGTGTACAATCTTCCCCACGAGGTCCCGGTCCACCAGACCACCGGCTACTCGAAAGGCGAACTGTACCTCAACGGAGTCTATAAGGGCGACCGGGTCGTGATCATCGACGATGTGGTCAGCACGGGAGGCACCATGAAAGCGCTCTTAAAGGCTCTCGAGATTGCCGGTGCTGAAGTGGTCGATGTCTGCATCGCAATTCAGCGGGGCGACCCGGATATCGGCCGCCCGTACAAGTCACTCGTAAAGATCGAGGTCGGCGAAAAGGTGCACGTGGTTGAACGATATCTCTGATCTGGTCAGTCAGTTACAGCAGCGGGGGGCACATACCGTTGCCCTCCAGTTTCCGGCCGGACTGAAGCGGCGGGCAGCGGAGTATGCTGCCGGGCTCCGGCAGGCCGGTTTTGCGGTGATCGTCAGCGGCGATCCCTGCTATGGGGCCTGCGATCTCGCGCTCGATACATTAGCCCATGTTGATGTACTCGTGCATATCGGCCATACCCCGGTCGATGACCGGGAAAATGTGATCTTCGAGCCCTACCCGGTCGGGTTCGATGTCACTGTGCTGGCACATGCCCTCCCGCTCCTCAAAGAAAAGACCGTGGGACTCGTCACTACCGTGCAGCACATCCACCTTATTCCGGCAATGGAAACATTCCTTCGGGAGAAGGGGATCGATGTGCGGGTGGCAGACGGGGGAACACGGGCACCCAACCGGGGGCAGGTGCTCGGGTGCAGCTTTGCGGCAGCCCGGGCCACCCATGCTCCCGAAATTCTCTTTGTCGGCACCGGGGTCTTCCACCCGATCGGCATTGCGCTGTCCACGGGAGTACGGGTGATCGCGCTCGATCCCCTGGCCGGCATTGCCCAGGAGGTGAGCGGGGACGCACTCCTGCGTCGGCGGTTCGCGGTGATCGAAAAGGCACGGGGTGCAGAAACCATCGGTATCATCGTGAGCTCCAAGAGCGGGCAGGCACGGATGGCACTCGCAGAACGCTTATCAGTGCTCTCACCCAAAGCAGTGATCGTTACCATGCGGGAGGTGAGCCCTGACGAGCTGCTCAACCTCGGGTTCGCCTGCTACGTGAACACGGCCTGTCCCCGGCTTGCCTACGATGACCAGGTACGCTTTCCCGCACCCGTCCTCTCGCCGCAGGAGTTCGAGATACTCTGCGGTGTGCGGACCTGGGACAACTATGCCATTGACGAGATTGTATGAAACTAAAACAACTTGAGATGACACTCCAGAAGGCGAAAGGGTATGCCAAACCCCGGCCTTCGCTCGAACAATACATGACCCCCGCCCCCCTCGCCGCCCGCATGCTCTACCACGCCCTCATGAAAGGTGATATTGAGGGGAAGAACGTCTGCGATCTCGGGAGCGGTACCGGACTGCTGGCGATCGGCGCTTCACTCCTTGGCGCTAAGTCAGTAAAAGGGGTTGAAAAAGATCCCAATGCCGTGGTCGTGGCACAGGAGAACGCCGCTCTCCTCGGGGCAGAGGTGGAATTTATCACGGCAGATATCCTGGATACAACCCTGCAAGAGAAGATCGGCGCATGCGACACGATTGTCATGAACCCGCCGTTCGGGGCGCAGAAGGTTCATGCCGACCGCCCGTTCATCGACCTTGCGATCCGGACCGCACCGGTGGTCTACAGTATATTTAATGCAGGTTCCACCCCATTTGTAAAAGCCTTCATCCGTAAACGGGCGGAAGTCGCCGAACAGGTCGGCAGTGCATTTGCCATCAGGCGCACCTTTGCCTTCCATACCCGGGACGTGCTGGAGTTTGAGGTCGAGATCCTACGACTGGTACGGAAACCATAACCCCGCCCCGCAGCACGACAAAGACCATCACCGGACTTGCCGCTGCCCATATGGTCACCGACATCTACATGCCGGTGCTCCCTGCGATACTTCCCTTACTCATTTTGAACAACGGTTACTCGTACTTTACCGCGGGCCTTCTGATCACGGCCTACAATGTCACCTCCTCGTTCACCCAGCCGGTGATCGGCTGGCTTTCCGACACAAAAGGATTAACGATCAATATCAGTATCAGCCTGCTCATCTCTGCGGTATTTGTCGCGCTGATGGGTATTGCCCATAACTATTACCTTATCATGCTCTTTGCCATCCTCGCCGCACTCGGGCATGCCTGTTTCCACCCGGCAGCGCTCAGCATGGTGAGCCGCTTATGCACCAGTGAGAACCGGGGCCGGCTCACGTCTTACTTTGTGGTCGGGGGCAATTTCGGGTACGCGATTGGCCCGGTACTTGCCGGGGCCCTTGTCTGGTGGCTGGGACTGCCCGGGCTCCTCCTGCTGGTCCTGCCAGCGATCGTCATGGCCTTTGCCCTGAAGTATATCCTGCCGGGAGGCATCACAAAAGCCTGCCCGCCAAAAGCCGCACCGGGAGATACGCCGCATACGGTCACGTCTAAAAAGCCGTTTATCATCCTGATGATCGCTTCCATCCTCCGGGCATGGGCGATCTTTGCCGCCATCACGTTCCTGCCGATGTATCTCGTCACGCAGGGGTATGACCTCGTTATGGCAAGCATGGTAGTCACCCTGATGCTGCTCGCCGGTGTAGCCGGGCAGGTTGCCGGGGGGCATTTCTCGGACCGGTACGGCAGGAAAGAGTTCATGATCTTCGGGCTGGCCCTCTCGATCCCCCCGTTCTGCGTTTTCATGCTGACGGGCGGGATTCTTTCGATCATGGGGTTGATCCTCTTCGGGTTCTTCCTCTGGTCCACCTTTGCCGTTGCCGTTGCCATGTCCCACGAGCTCCTGCCCGGGAACGTGGGGCTCGCCTCCGGCATCATGCTCGGGCTTGCAATCGGCTTTGGGGGTCTGGGAGTCGCCGTCAATGGCATCATCGCCGACCACTACTCGCTGGCCGCAGCGCTCGGGACCATCCCCATCCCGATTGCTGCTGCCATCCTCCTGATGATCGCGCTCCCCTATCCGTGGAAGCTGCTCCGGCAAAAGGTGCATTAAAACAATACCATAAAATGCCGGTATCCTTATATGGTCGGATTCAGAAATGAGATCATTGAGGTTGTAGTATGGATAAGACAGGTATTGTTGCGTTAATCATCGGAATTGTTCTGTGTGCACTGGGGGGTTATGGCATATGGGCGTTTCTGCCCGAGGTCATTATCGCCGTAAAAGGGTTGATCGGGATCGTAGCCGTCTGTATCGGACTCATGCTGGTTATCTTTGGCATCCTGATCGTCAAGGACTAAAGCTGCACTGATGAATTGAAAAAAGATAAAAAACTATTTTTATATCTTGACAACGAGACACTGGGAGCCTGCGGTTTCGAGCACCGGCTCTTTCTTGTCGGCAAAAAAGTCATCAAATGCCTTTTTCACGCCGGGCGCAGTGACATAGTCATGGGAGAGGATGATGCCTCCCGGGGTCATCCGGGAGTAGAAGAACTCAAGGCACAGCCTGGAGCTCTCGTAGGTATCAACGTCAAGATTCACCATCGAGAAGGCCTTATCGGTTACCGGCCCTGATGTATCGGGGAAGAACCCCTTATAGAAGAACACATTGCTGTTGTCTTTGAGGTAGGCTTTTACCGAATCATAGGAGGCAGCAAATTTGCCCTCGTAAAACGGCCAGACCATGTCGATATCTTCTACTTTGGGCAATCCTTCGAAGGTATCAAAGAGGTGAAGGGATCTGTCGCCCTTTGCCGAACAGATGATCTTTGCCGAACCGCCTTTGTACACACCGACTTCCGCAATATCGCCCGGTACTTTCTGCGTCCGTTTCACTGCCATATAGATATGGTATGCCTCGATGTCTTCGAGCAGAAGTTCGGTTTCAGACCGGATTTTCTTTAAGATCCTTGCAAACTCCTTGCGATCTGAACAGCCGTAGTGAGAGAACCTGCCCCGGTTTGCGATATCGTTTCCAATAAAGGGTTCAAAAAAAACGAATTTGCGGAATTTCAGAATATACCTGCTCGGCACAAGGGAATCAACTGCACTGAACAGGTGCTTCTTAGGAAGAAGGCTCATGTCTTTATGCATTGGTTTTCCTAAAATTTATAGTGTTTTATACAAGGATTCCGGGGTTATCCCATCAAAGGGTTTTTGGGGGGATTTACTGCGGATTGCCATCCACATCCAATTCGTCCAGAAACGGCATCAGCCCGGAAATATACGGCGCAGCCTTCCCACCTTTTGAACGGGTTTCTCCCACGGTTACGATTTCGACCATCAGGGGAAATTCGCGCATGGTCTGTTCAAACGAGGGATCGTTCTCCCGGGTAAACCGGAGGAAACTGCTGACGGCAATATAGGGTCGCTCGAATTCCGGGGTCTGGGCAAACTCTTCCTGGACCGATTCAAGGGTGCGGGTGCGGGCGAGGTCTGCTTCAAAAAAAAGGATCACTACGACTCCATAGGTACGGGCGATCTCATCGAGAAAACGGACATCGAGAGTCCGACCTTCAAAAACGCCAAGAGCACCCAGTTTTTCTATGGGCGTTGTCCCTCCGAGAGCGGACCAGGCTTTCATTTTTTCCATGAAAAAGGTGGGTGGGCGACAGGTGTAAAGCTATGGATTGGGGCGGAAAAAAATTACTCCCTGCCAAACCTGTTGAGCAGCGAGAAGCCAACGCCAAAGAACAGGACTGCCCCGACCGGCCAGACCGACCATGTTATTCTGCCATTGGAGTACACATCCATGCCAACAAAAAACACACAGATCATAACCATGACCGCGATGCCGTACCACCATTTCTTCTCGCTTTTTCCCTGCATGGCTTCCTTCATTATACTCATACTATCACAGAGACATTGTGGCTGATGGTTAAAAAAGAATGCAGGAAAGGGACCCGGGTATCCCGGTTCAGATATTGCCCTGTGTCGATCCCTGTTTTGGCACAAAGGCATTCGCGATGAGGTCCTTGTTGAACGACGAGGGAACGGTGCCCGTCCGTGCGTAGGTATAGAGCGCAGTAACAAAGATCCCCTGCATAGCCGATGCCACAACGAAGAGAATGGCAACAACGATAACCAGCAGCGCGATAGCGAGAAGGAAACTCTGGCTGACCATCCAGATCGCAAAGATCCCCAGGGCTGCGATAATCCCCATCACCAGAAAAACAAGGAAGATTGAGCCGCCGCCAATGATACTCTCTCCCCAGGTCTTTTTGATCAGGGATACGGAGTCTTTTACCGAGTCGACAACGCCTTTGTCCTCAAGGATAAGGATCGGGACGACAAAGAAGGTGACAAGGCCCCAGGCCCCGCCGATCAGGGCAGCTGCGATCTGGCCGATAAAACCAACATTGTCCTCAAGCGCCTGAAGAATGATTCCCACGGTTGCAGAGATCAGTGACCAGGCAAGGATCGATCCGATATGCCGCGTGGCATTTGAGAGCCCGTCACTGATCGTCGTTTCCTTCCCGTTCAGCCGTGCATTGACACAGGTGATCAATGCCGTGTTGAAGAAGATCACCACAAAATAGCTGGCTGCATAGAAGACAAACAGGAGCCCGTAAAACATGACCGGGCTCAGGTTGCTCCTGCTCATGAAACTGCCGGTCAGCAGGAGCGGGAGGGCAAAGGTAAGAATGACAATAAGCGAGACGATCCCCGAGAGTAACGGGAACACGAGAAGCTTTTTGTCGTCCATGAGAATGTCCCAGCTCGTCTTTACGAGCGCGAAACTTCTGCCAATACTTTCAAACATAGGATCGAAAGGTGGGACGTGCAGGAAAAAGAAGGTTGTGCAAAATGAACCGGAAGACATGGGAGTGGACATGATCCGGGATTACCTGTATTTTTTTAGACCGGTGAAAAGATCCGGAGCGCAAAGACGCACCGGTATTCGGGTAATTCTATATATCCCAAAGGTTACCATTACAGAAACACAGAATCGCGCAACTGGTGCCCGGCTGGGATTCGTGTACTGGCTGGAACGGGCAAATCGGAAATCCCTTAAAAGGATTATCTATGATAACCGTCCTCTACGTCGATGATGAAGAGACACTCCTGGAGATTGGAAAGACCTACCTTGAGATGTCGGGCGGAATTTCCGTAGACACCGCCCTGTCGGCTGATGAGGGGCTGCAGAAGATCAGGATAAACGCTTATGATGCAATCGTGTCTGATTACCAGATGCCGGGTATGGACGGTATCCGGTTTCTGACCGTCATCAGGAAAGAGTACCCCCACCTCCCGTTCATCATTTTTACCGGGCGAGGCAGGGAAGAGATTGTCATCGAGGCATACGAGAAAGGGGTTGATTTCTACCTCCAGAAAGGAGGGGCGCCCAAACCTCTCTTCACCGAGTTGTCCCATAAGATCCGGGCGGTTGTGGATCACCGGCGGGACGAGGCGCGGGTAAAAACCTTCAACCGGCTGTATTCCGTCCTGAGTGCCACCAATAAGGCGATCGTCCATGTACGGGACAAAAAAGAACTCCTTTCAGAGATCTGCCGGATTGCCGTGGAGATCGGAGGATTTGCTCTCATATGGGCGGGCATTGCCAATCCTCAGACCCGCACCATTGAACCCGTTACTTCCTTTGGGGATGACGACGGGTACCTCCACGATGTCTATATTTCAATGGACGAAGGGCCCCGGGGGTCCGGTCCGAGCAGTGTAGCATTCCGCACAAAGAAGTACATGATCTGCAATGACATTGCCACGGATCCATGGATGGATACGGTAAAACAGGCTGCACTGCAGCGCGGGTACCGGGCGCTTGCGGCATTCCCCTTCGCACTTGATACCACAGACGCCGGGGTAATCACCTTCTATGCACCGGTCCCGGGTTTTTTTGATGACCACATTGTCAGCCTGCTTGAGGAGATGGCGCATGACATCACGTTTGCCTTTGGCACGATCAATGACGAGTTGCGGAGAAAAGAGGCAGAAGCTTCCTTAAAGAAACGCAATCAGGTCTACCAGACCCTGACAATGAACATCCCCGGTATCGTCTACCGGGTGTTTCTCAGGGAACATGGCCGGATGGAATTTTACAACGATGAACTCCCGGTATTGACCGGGTACACTTGTGAAGAACTTACTGCAGGGAAGATCTGTTCCATAGAGCTCCATATCCTGGATGACGACCGCCAGGTGGTCATCTCCACAGTTGAAAAGGCCATCAGCACTCACTCGCCGTTCCGGGTCGAATACCGGTTCAGGGCAAAGAATGGAGAGATCCGGACATTTCATGAACGGGGTCGCCCGGTGTACGATCCTGAAGGAGTCCCGGAATTTATCGACGGTGTCATATTCGACGCTACTGAACAGAAACGGATGGAGTCTGCCTTGCAGGAAAGCGAACAGAGGCTTATAAATCTGGTAGCAAACCTGCCGGGTATGGCGTACCGGTGCCGGGGGGATCGCAACGGGATTATGGATTACGTGAGCGAAGGGAGCCTCCCCCTGACGGGATATGAACCAGCAGCGCTGGTAAACAATACGAAAATTGCTTACAGCGATCTGATTCATCCTGAAGACCGCACGATAGTCCGGAACCAGATCCTTGATGCTATTGCGCAGAAGAGACGCTTCGCTCTCGTTTACCGTATCTTAACCGCAGACAGAGAACAGAAATGGGTCTGGGAACAGGGGAGTTGCATGGAAGGGCGGGCAGGAGAACCTGCAGTGCTGGAGGGATTTGTCACCGATATTACCGAACGGGTAAACAGCGAGCGTGCACTGGAGGAGAGCGAGAACCGCTATCATACGCTCTTCGAAACAGCAGCTGAAGGAATTATCGTCGTGGATAGCGGAACCCGGGAATTCCTGCATGCAAATCCTGCGATATGTGCCATGCTCGGCTATTCCGAGGATGAATTTGTCGGCATGCACGTGAATGACATCCATCCGGCAGAGGATCTCGCGTTCGTCCTCCGCGAGTTCGAAGCACTCTCCCAGGGGGAGAGACAACGGGCAACTGATATTCCCTGTTTACGGAAGGACAAGGAGGTCATTTACGCGGATATTGCCACGTCCCAGGTCACTATCGACGGCAGGCTTTGTATTGTGGGGTTCTTCTCCGATGTCACTGAGCGCAAACTGCGACTTTTACAGATGCAGGCTGAACATGAATTTTCCATCGCCCTGATAAACAAACGGACACTGCCGGAGCTCCTGTCGTTTGGCGTAAATTCGGCGATCGGGATATCCCGCATGGACTGCGGGGGCATCTACCTCGTTGATCCAAAAACCCGTTCAATGGACCTGGTCTATTCTGCCGGTTTGTCCGATGAGTTTGTAAAAATTATTGCTTATCTCGCAGCGGACTCCCCCCAGGCTCGCCTCGTGTACCGGAAAAAGCCTGTATATTCGCAGCACTCCTCGTTGATTGACCCCGACAACTTGGGGAGGAAAGAGGGGATACGGGCAATTGCCGTCATTCCTGTCCTCCATAATGATGAGGTGATTGCCTGTTTCAACATCGCCTCCCGAACAAGGGATACGGTACCGGAACAGGACAGGGCCCTCCTTGAAACAGTCACTTCCCAGATGGGCAATGTCATCGCACGCGTCCAGGCAGAGGAGGCGTATCACGAGAGCGAGAAGCGTTACCGGCGGCTCGTCGAAGCCGTCACCGATTATATCTATACCGTCCACATTGAGGGGGGCAGGGTAACTGATACAACGCATGGTCCCGGATGTGAAGCGATTACCGGGTACCGCTCCGATGAGTTTGCTACCGACCCCTACCTGTGGTTCCGGATGGTTGTCGAAGAGGACCGCCCCGCAATCGTCAGACAGGCCGAAGAGGTGCTTGCAGGGAAAGACCGGACACCCCTTGAACATCGCATTATCCGCAAGGACGGGTCGATACGGTGGGTGAAGAATACCCCCGTATCGCGGCACAACCAGAAAGGAGAACTGGTTGCATACGATGGTTTGATCGAAGACATCACCGACCGGAAACAGGTCGGTGAGGCATTGAAACTTACCAATAAAAAACTCAATCTCCTCTCCAGTATAACACGCCATGACATCCTCAACCAGATGGTAGCGCTCCTGAATGTTCTCGATATGATCAAGGAGCAGGAACCGGATGAATCTTTAAAAAACCTCCTTGTACTGGGGGAACGGGCAGCAGAGAATATCCACCGCCAGATCCGGTTTACCGAGGAATACCAGGATCTCGGGATCACCACGCCGCAGTGGCAGAATGTCCGGAATACGTTCCTGCATGCTGCAGGACTCCTGCAGACAGGGAACGTGCGGGTAACTGCAGATACAGGTTCCGTCGAAGTATACGCAGATCCGCTCTTTGAGAAGGTCTTTTACAATCTCATCGATAATGCGCTCACCCACGCGGGAAAGATCTCCAGGATCTCACTTCAGTACCATGCAACAAATAACGGTCTAGTCATGACAGTAGAAGATGACGGTATCGGTGTCCCCGCTGAAGAGAAGAGTCTCATTTTCGACCGTGGGTTCGGGAAACACACGGGCCTTGGCCTGTTCCTTTCAAAAGAGATCCTCTCCATCACCGGTATGGCCATCACCGAGACCGGAACGCCGGGGAAAGGGGCACGGTTCGAGATCCATGTGCCAAAAAGCGCCTTCCGTATTGCCTGAACCACATCCTGGCAATCAGATATATCGCCTACCGGGAAATGTGCCGGGGCAAAACCGGCAATTCAGCTTAATTTTCCTGCTCTGTAGAAAACCTTTTTTCATGTAATATATTGCCCCCCTCTTGCGCCACCAGTCCCCCGTTGGGGGACGGGCGCAGTGCGATAGCCCGAGTAAGGTTACCGGTAATACGTTGTCATCGCAATGGGGGGGTGCCCCAGTGGCGGGGGAAAAAGCCCCCGAGAACGTCAGAGTTTTCTAAATGATTTCTACAAAGCAAATTTTCCGGGTACGTGTTTTTAAAACAAGAGTCCCCCCGGTAAAAACAGTCAGGGGTTCAGGCATCCCGCCGGAACCAGATGAAGAGGATTCCCAGTGCGGCAATTCCCGGGATCGCATTAAAGCCGCTGGCCTTTGTCGGCTGGGGGGAGGGTATTATAACCGGGGGGGTGAGTGTGGGGAGCACGGTCGGGACCGCAGTCACCGGTTGTCCCGCCACCGGCTGGCTGAGCGTGATCACGCTGCCCGGCACGACGTTGCCGGTAGTATCGATCTCTTCTGCCTGCAGCAGCATCACCTGACCACTCTGCGGCTGCGGGACGACACCATCTACGGTGACCTGAAGGGAGACGTCGTTGCTGTTGGGGTAGGAGAGGATCTCCCCGTTCACAAACGCAGCCGAGCCCGATGCACTCTGCTGTGCGGCATTCCGGCCATTTTGCAAGACCTGGATGTTCCACCGGGCATTCACCAGCCCGGTCTGCATCTGGAGCTCGTGACCTTTGATAAACGTAGTGGAACCCGAGGGACCGATGTAATACGCTGCGGTTACCTGCTGCTGCCCACCGATTACCAGAGGGGGGTTGGGTGCATAAGAGACAGCAGAGAGGGTGAATGTGGCCGCTGCCGGCGTGACCAGAAGCAGCAGGGCTATAAGGGCAGACGAGATGAGGGCGATTCGGTGCAACATCGGATTCATAAAAGGAATCGCGGCCGGAAAAAGATAGATGTATCGTTCTGCTTCGCAGGTTACCGGTTCAGGGCGTCCTGGACGAATGATCCGATGTGCTCAAGTGCCCGTTTGGCTTCCGGCACATCGCGGGTGAATACCTGCCAGCAGTGGAACATCCCTTCCCAGAGTTCCAGCTGGACGGGGGAGCCGGCCCAGCGCGCTTTCTGGACAAACGCCGCCACATCGGAGAGTAAGAGCTCGTGCGTCCCTATCTGGACATAGAGCCGGGGGAGGTGGTGCAGCCGGGCATGCACCGGTGATGCGAGCGGATCTTTTACATCCTTTCCCGCAAGGTATACGGTGCGGATGGCGTTGAGCCGGGCCGGGGTGATCCAGTCAAGTCCCGTGTTTCTCTCAACAGATTCTCCGGAAAACTGCATATCGGTCAGGGGAGACAGGCAGACTGCTGCCAGCGGGAGTGCCAGCTTTGCATCCCGTGCAGAGATTAAGAGATCGAGCACCAGCGTGCCTCCGGCCGAGATGCCGATCGGGACGATATGGTGGGGGAGAATCCCATGAGCAGTGAGATACTGGTAGGCACAAAGGGCATCGTCGGCGGCTGCCGGAAAGACATGTTCGGGTGCCAGGCGATAGTCCACCGAGAACACCTGTGAGCGGCAGGCACGGGCAAGACTTGTACAAAAGCCGATATGATCGCGGGTTGAGCCTACAGAAAAACCTCCGCCGTGGAAGAAGAGGACGGTGCGTTCCGGGAGAGATTCAGGAACGGTGATCCAGAACCCGTTCAGTCCGTCACGGATCACGACCTGTTCCAGTTTCGGCTGCTCAATCTCCTGGAACTCCACGTACAAAGCGGAGAACTCCTCTCGTGCCCGGGCGGGCAGTTTGTTGGGGTCCGGGATGCCCGCTTTGAGCGCGGAGAAGAGATCCCCGATTGGATCAACTATCATTATCTCTGGATTTGGTGCGACAGGGAAATAAAGTAAGGGGGTGGATCCTGCGCAAAAACGCGGATTAATCCTGATACCGGGCAGGAGAATTCAGGCCAAAAAACATTAATCGTCCGGACGGCAACGAAATCACCATGAAGCGATCCTTTGGGGCACGCACGATTGCCTACCCGCTCCCGGTATTTCTTATCGGGACCTATGACACCGCCGGAAAACCCGATGCAATGGTTGCCGCATGGGGTGGCATCTGTTCTTCCGATCCCCCGAGCATCGCGGTATCGGTCCGACCTTCGCGCCAGACCTACAAGAACCTGATGGCAAAAAAGGAGTTTACCGTAAGTATCCCTTCCGTGGAACAGATGAGCCGGGCGGATGCATTCGGGATCGCATCGGGGGCAGATACCGATAAATTCGTACGGACCGGGTTAACACCGGTTAAAGCAGAAAAGGTCAATGCCCCGTACGTGGGGGAATGCCCGGTGGTGCTGGAATGCCGGGTCTCACAGGTGGTCGTAATCGGTGCCCATACGCAGTTTATCGGCGAAATTCTTGATGTAAAGATCGATGAGAAGATGCTTGATGCGGGGGGAAAACCGGATCTTTCAAAGATCAACCCGCTCATATTTGATGTCATCCGATCAGAGTATTTCAGTTGCGGGAAAAGTGTGGGAAAGGCATTCAGTGCAGGAAAAAAGCATCTGCCCTGACACATCTTTTTTTATCGGGTCCTGGACAAGGGCAGAAAAAATATTATTTCCGGTTTTTTGCACACAGCATGGCGCACGCTCCCCCGATGACCAGGGCTATTCCGGCGATTGCCAGGGGGAGCGGGGACTTGGTCGTGGGAAGAGGTGTTGGGATCGTTGTTGCGGGTTCTGCATTCAGGGTTGCATACAGGTCAACCGTCTGTCCTTTTGCCGGGTACTGAGCGATAGATCCGGTGAACGGAACATATCCCGCTTTATAGACGGTGAATGCCCGGTACGGGGTGCCGGTAACATACACCTGGACACTGAGCGTACCTTTGGCGATTTTACCCTTGTCGTCGTTGTCGAACTTGACCGTAGCACCGTCAACATTGGAGTGGACATTGTACCACCCGATATCCCCGCCAATACTGGCCGGGGTTGCGTTGGGCGTGGGTAGCGGGTTGAGGGTTGCATAGAGGTCTATGCTCTCTCCTTTCAAAGGAACACGGCTGATGGTTCTCTTAAAGGGAGTGTAGCCATCCTTTGTTACGGTGTAAGACTGGTACGGGGTGGCGGTCGAATAGACCGGGACATAGACAACACCTTGTGATATCTCGCCCTTATTCGTCTGATCGAGCAGTACGGTTGCACCTTCGACATTGCAATGGACAATATACCAACCCATATCCCCGCCAACAGTAGCTGCAGTTGTCGTGGGCAGTTCGTTTAAGGTTGCATACAGGTCAACACTCTCTCCCTTGACAGGGATCTGGGTGATGGTATCGACAAATGTCGCATATCCGTATTTCCTGACCGTGAGTGTCTTATAGGGGGTCCCGGTCGTGGGCACCGCTACGGTCAGGGCACCCTGGGGTGCGGTTCCGACAAATTTGTCATCGAGATAGATATTCGCCCCGTATACATTGCAATGGATTTCGTACCATCCCTGGTCGCCGCCAATCTCCTCAGCGGATACAACAGAGAAGCAGGTGATTGCTGCCATTCCCAGGATAACTAACAACAGACACTGGTATTTCATTAAATGCCTCCGGTATGATTACTTCACTTTTGGAAAACTGATGTTAAAAAGGCTCCGTAGTGAGAGAGAGCTTTTTTTGGGGGTCAGGCATATTTCCCGGCAGACCAGGAGAAAATGGGTTTGCCGGGATTTTCCGTGGGTGTCGATTCCTCTCCATACAGGCCAATGGATCCTGCGGGGAGTATGAGGCTACGGTTTTTGATCCTTATCATCCGGGAGAGGATCATACATACCGGACCAATCGGGATAAGGAGCACTGTTTTTAAGGAATTTTTTATATACTCCGGCGGATAGTAATTCTTAACCCGACATCATGCAGTCCCATATACGGGGGGGTGCCCGGGAATTCGTTGAATTGGGAGGTAGATCAATGAAATTTTCACACATCAGCATACTAGCAATTATATTTGTGGTGATTGCAGTCTCGATTGCAGGATGTACCGGTTCCAGTCCGGCCACACCAGCAGTACCCGCAACCGGAGGGGCATCCCCTGTTGGATCGGGAACTCCCGCAGGCACCACAGCGGCTCCGGCAGGAGGGACCGATGTCATGGGTGCAAACATCTTTGGGACCGGCGCATCCTATAACTGGGTCGAATATAAGACGGTAGCATCCGGGATGACCCTGTACACAAAATTTGAAAAATCAGGAAAATGCTCCATGCGGATGGAAGGAAAAGATTTACCCGGGGGGATGATGACGATCGATTGTTCATCGACCGGTCAGACCAGTGGACAGCCGGCCCAAAACAATCCCGCGGATGTTAAATCCGACGTCAAATTCGCCTTTGTGGGTATCGAGCCGGTATCGGTCGGCGCTGGCACCTACCCGACAGCTACCAAATATATGGTAACTTCCCAGGGACAGAAAATCTATTACTGGACTGCTCCCGGCGTCCCGACGTTTGTCAAATTCCTGTCCCCCTCGGGCGATGGCGACATAGTGATGGAACTCAATGGCTGGGGATAACCCGGTAAAAATCCTTTTTTTATTCAGATACGCTTGCATCACCCGACAGACCCTTACGTATCTGCCGTGTCCGGTTCCTTAAGTATTTCTCCGGGGACTCCTCTATCAAATACCCGGACTAAGCGCAGATCACCATACGCGGATGACAAAACTATTCATACCCAATCAATGCCAGAAGCACAGACGGGTCTGATCCTTGTAGTTACCCTCGCGCACGGAAAGTCATAAGTTTGTCCAGTACGACGTATTGATCTCCGGAAAAGAGAACAACGGTCACGACAACGCGATCCGTACCTTTTGATCCGGGAATGACAACTTCCTGACTTGGCCCGGCAGGATTGAGTGTCCCGGTACTGGTCTGGCCATCCGATCGATAGACCGTTCCACGGACTTCTTTTACCACAGACTTGCCGGGTCCGCCAGCGATCTGTAACGAAATGGCACCCGTAACGGTGTCCTTATCGGCAGTGATGAGTACATTGGTTGCAGCCGGCATAACCTGGGTGGGGCCGGGAACCATGGACACCGCACCACCATCCGCAGGCGATGGTGGGGAAGACGGGGAACCGGTGGGTTGTGGGGTTGTTCCGGAAGTATAGGATACGGCCGGCAAAGGGGATGGGGGAGAAGTGGGAACAACGGTTAACGGTTTGGAGGGATCCGTGTCAACATTCAATACAGAAAGTACTATCAGGGCAATGACAATGAGGATAACAATGCCGACCACTGCTGCTAGGGTGACTGTCTTGTTACTCATTATACCCGCGGCAGGGGCAGAAGGTTTTGCTGGGGAAACGGGTTTTGGTCCGGCAACCGTAACAAATTTCCCGGCCGATGACGGGGATGACCCGGACGTGGGGGGCGATGTCGGGGGGGCTGCGTTCTTTCCTGCAGGGGGTATATACCATGACGGTTTTTCTGCATCGGTTTCCTGCCCAACCGGGATTAAATCCGGTTCAGCAGCGGGTGACGGTTCAACGGAAACGAAGGGTTTTGATGGGGGTGCTGGGGGTTGTGAAATGACAGCGGTAGCTTGCGGGGCAACCGTTACCTGATTAAGTGGGGCACCACACTGATCACAGAACTTCATGATAGCCGCTGCCGGTTTACCGCATTTCGGGCAGATTTTTTGCACCGGCATCGCTGCTCCGCACACCTCACAGAATTTACTTCCATCAGGTACCAAGGCCTTACACCGGGGGCAGGGGGTTGAGAAATCATTCAGATTATCGGGCATGGTAATCTCCGGACAATTGTATCCGGCATCGGTAATTTTCAGAGTCCGGATAATACAGGTATTTTGTATGAACATACAGCCAGGAGTAATTTAAGAATTGTGTTTTTATGAGTTATTTTACATCAAAAGATCCTAAATCCGGATCTCTGGAAACACCTCTGGGGTGACACGTATCCTCCGTCCTATAAACCGGGTCATTAATTTTCAAGCAGAAAAATCCAAAAACAGTATAAAAATATGTATATATTCTGCTCCCCAGATTAACATTTGATAAATAATGGCAAAGAAGAACTGCTGGGAATTCAAGAAGTGCGGCCGGGAGCCCGGCGGAATAAAAGTAAAAGAGCTCGGCGTGTGCAGGGCAGCAATCGAGACGCGTGTAGATGGTGTCAATGAGGGAAAAAATGCCGGGCGTGCCTGCTGGGGAGTTACCGGCACCTTATGTGGGGGAACGGTGCAGGGGTCGTTTGCAGCCAAGATGAGCAACTGCCAGGGTTGCGAATTCTATAAAGAGATCCAGAAAGAGGAGGGGCCGAAGATGGTCGGCGTGAAAAAAATCCTCGAGAAACTAACCTGAATTTTGCTTTTTTTCTATTTACCATGCAGATCATGAACCTGACGATACCCGATGTATGGTACAATGACAGAAATTGATCCAGAGCATCCGCTCTCCAATAAAACGTACATAAGAACAAGATACCGTGTAAGAAGGAAAGGTGATAGCTGCGTGGTATAGTTCCCAAGGACACACGTACCTCCGTACAGCATCCTCCGTGTTCCGGCTTAACTGTCGGGTCCGGAGTGAGACCGGGCATTTTTGTTGCCCTGAGTTTACCAAAGGGGAATGATTATGAGTGAAAATAGATCCACAGTATCGTTTCTACGCATCCTGCTCATTTTTTGGGTCGGTTTGTTCCGGGAGCTTTGCCAACACTCATACATTTTTGACGTTCGTTGAGAGGGAATCTGACCAGATCATTTTTTTTTTCTGGTCGGGGGATGATTCAGAATGGGTGGAATCATAATTATGCCTGAATAAATCTGTTTTTGAGGAGATCCTGATATGTTTGTTGCCGAACTCGTCGGTTTCCAGAGCAACAGTCCCTTCAACACAGATCCTTTTTCCAGGTGCTTCCCTGTTATGCGAATAATCGAGAGTATAACTGGCGATCGTAATCGTGGAATTCCCGATCCGGCTGTTGTCAAGGATCATTAAATCTGATTGGTTAAGTATCACCCCGTATTTCCGAAGATTTTCCCGGAAGAAATTATTCTGGTCATTTCGCAGGGATGATGTAAAAAGTTCCCCAATCAGCATAATCTGGAAAAAAAATTCCGTCCGGTCCTGCTCCTCTTTTTCTGGAATCATGGAACCTCAGGTTTTAATGTCGCGTTCATTTGCAGGATTATTCCCTCCTGTTATCCAAAAATCCATTATTGGATGCCATTTGGTAATACTACGGAAACCGGTATAGGGAAATGTCAAGGGCACGATAAGGAATCATCTCTTCTCGAACTTTTAGTATTGGAGGGGTATATTTATCACGGGTTTTCAGATTCATCGCTGCGATTAACATTCGTCAACATAATGAATGTTACCTTTTTCCCGATTATATCTAATATGGTTTTACCTACCCACGTAGTTGTACCGGAAGGGAGCGAACTCTTCCGGTTTACCGGAAGAGCAGTGAACTGGATTGTGGACTTCTATGATTTCCTTGTATTCAGTTCGTTGCTGTTGTCTATTGAATGCATTGCCATGGCATACGTATCCTGCATAATCCAGCAGGTACCCTGGAGTGCAATGACAGGGATCATATCGTTCTTTGTTGCGTTCTCGATCTATAACCTCAACAGGAAGACGGATGAAGATGAGGATGCAATTAACCGGCAGGACCGGTTTGCTTTCACAAAAAGATATGAGACCCCCCTGTTTTATGCGAGCATCCTCTTCCTGATTCTTGCACTCGTTCTCTCGGGGCTTTATGGAATACTGCCTCTGCTTGCAACGGTTGCGCCATTTGTCTGTGGAATCCTTTACAGTTTCCGCTTGCTTCCTGCGTCCCTTGGATATCGAAGGCTCAAGGAGATTCCCGCGGTAAAGAATATCGTTGTCGGTTTTTCCTGGGCAATCCTTCTGTCATTGCTGCCGGTCTACCTCAACCAGGGTATCCCGGATTCCAAAACCGCGATTACATTCCTGTTATTTTTCCTCTGGGGATTCATGGCTTCCATGATCCCGGACATCAGGGACAGGGCCGGTGATGCCAGTGCTGGTGTCAGAACAATTCCCGTGATCTTTGGAGAGAAGCGGACCAGAACCTATCTTACCTGGGTCATTCTTGGGCTTGGATTACCGGCATTAGTCTTCAGTGTCTTCTTTCTGCCACCATTCACTACCTTACTGATCTTAGCCATTAACCTGTATTCGCATGGTTGTGTGTACCTGCTGAACAAGACCTCGCTAATAAATTTCTTAGCAGATGGTATTTCCGATGGACAGTACATCGTCTTAGCTGGGGGGATATTCATCATCACATATATTCATCCGTATTATTGATACCCATCAAGGCCAGAACGGGAAAATATTTTATTTTTTATCGACAGACAGGGATAAAAAAAAGGATCGTAGTATATACCCCCATCACCTTATCAGGTACATAATGGAACCGCTGGAGGTTTACAATAAAAATTACAAGTTGATCCAATCGATCTATTCGTCACGATTGAAAATCCAGATATTACTTGCAATCGCCCAGGGGCCAAAACCACTTGCGGTACTGCGGGAGGTGACCGGGAGCACATCCCAGGCAATTATCCCGAAGATCCGAAGTCTCGAGCGTCTCTCTCTCGTCGAACCGTGGGAACACGGTTACGCCATTACACCCTCCGGCAGGATTCTCGTCACCAAGATCGAGGATTTTGTGATGACTATGGGCGAGCTCACCCAGCACCGGGAATTCTGGGCTACCCATGACATTGAAGGGATCCCCCGGCCATTTCTCCATACTATCGGGGCACTCTTCGGTTCAGAAGTTGAGTTTGACACTACTGACAATATGTTCCATATCTATACCCATTTCATCACCATCCTGCAGCAGGCCGGATACATCCATGCCATCTCATCGGTCATGAGTCCCACGGTTGCCGATGTACTCTCAGAGCGGATCATTGCCGGCATTCCGGTTGAACTGGTTGTCAGCCGCAGCATAGCAGCGGGGCTTTTACAGGAACCGTTTTTAAGTAAAATCCAGAAGCTCAAACCTTACCAGAATTTTAAGATCTGGATTGTCGAGGAACCTCTCAGTCTCGGCCTCACCATCACTGACAAACATCTTTCCCTTGGTCTCAACAAGAAGATCAGTAATATCTATGACAGTTCTGCAGATATGTTCAGCACCGATATTAAAGCACGGGAATGGGCAGAGCAGCTGTTCCAGTACTACCGGAACCGGGCAGTTCTCCTGGAATCAGGATGAAATGCACTTTTGCCAGAGGGAAAACGGGATCGTTTGGTAATTCAGGAAAGGAATAGCGATACTATACTGAACTGGATATGATGCAATACGCACGATACGAACCTGACAATATCGAATGATCGATACCGTGATCTAATAAACGAAAAGCTTCTCTCTTCATTGAAATCTCATAAGAATAGGATACCGATTAAGAAGGAAAAGTGATAGCAGCGTGGTATGGTTCCCGGGCGGTGCGGAGATAAGGGATCGTGACCGGGGCTCAAGGTGCAAATTCGAGACCGAATAAAGCACATGATATATATATATATTGTGAGTCACGGATCTATGATAGTCTGCGTATTATAAAAATACCTGAACTGGTGTGAGCCCCCCGTGATCTCGATCCTGTATATTGATGATGAACCGGAACTGTTGGACATAGCCAGGCTGTACCTTGAACAAAAAAAGGATATGCGGGTTGATACCGGTGTATCCGCAACCGAAGCGCTTGCAAACCTGAAAAAAAATCCCCGGTCCCACGATGTTGTCGTATCCGACTTCATGATGCCCGAACTGGATGGCATCTCCTTTTTGAAAAAAATCCGTGAACTGGACCCGGCGCTCCCCTTCATCATCTTCACCGGGCGGGGGCGGGAAGAGGTTGTGATCGAAGCCCTGAATAATGGAGCAGATTTCTATATCCAGAAAGGGGGTGATCCCACGTCCCAGTTCGTTGAACTGGAACATAAAATACGGCTGGCAGTCGAACACCGGAATGCAAAAGAGAAGATCGTATCACTCAACCGTCTCTATGCGGTGCTCAGCCAGGTCAACCTCGCGATTATGCGGATCCGCACGCGGGAGGACCTCCTTTCCGAAGTCTGCCGCATCGCAGCAACTACCGGAAAATTCCGTCCGGTATGGGTGGGGATGATCGATTACCAGCAGATGGTTCTCCGGCCCATAGCTGTGGAGGCGTTCGGGGAGGATGTTCCCAGGACGATCCCTTTTTTCGCAAACGGGGATCAGCAGGAATACTGCCACGGGCTCCAGGCAATTCTGGAAGGCAGGCATTTTATCTGCAGGAATATCCAGGATTACCCGCAGGAATCAGTACTCCGGGCCGGATCTGAAAAGTACGGCTTCGAGGCATTCGGGGCATTCCCGCTGAAGTTCCACGAAAAAATCATTGGCGCATTCCTTGTGTACGCTGCTGATCCGGAATTATTCAATGCAGAAGAGATCCAGCTGCTGGAGGAAGTTGCATCGGGTATCTCCTTTGCCCTTGAAACCATCGACGAAGAAAAACACCGGGTACAGGCAGAGAGTGCGCTCCGGGATTCGGAACAACAGTATCGCATCTTCATTGATTCCATGGATGACATGGTCTTTTTAAAAGATCACGAGTTCCGGTATATCGTTATCAATAAGGCACTGGAGAAGTATTTAGGGACCGCCGAAAACCTGATCATAGGTAAAACGGATTCTGACCTGATGCCTGTTCACCTAGCCGAACAATGCCAGGATTCGGATAATAAAACACTCGATACCGGGCACGCCACGATTATCCTGGAATACCATGAGAAAAATGTCTATGAAACCCATAAATTCCCGGTAAAATTCCAGGATGGCCGTACCTACATCGGGGGATATATCAGGGATATTACCAGCCAGAAGAACGCAGAACAGTTGGTGAAAGAATCGGAGCTGAAATACCGTATCGTTGCCAACAATACCTATGACTGGGAGCTCTGGTGGAGTCCTGATGAGAACTATCTTTATGTATCTCCATCGGTTGAACGGGTAACGGGCCATACTCCGGAGGAGTTCACACAGGATCCGGATCTGCTCTGGCGTATCATTCATCCGGATGACCGCCGCGATTTCCAGAAACACCAGCAGGACGTAATCAGGACAAAAGAACCCGGTGTTGTCGAATTCCGTATCATCCTGCCCGACGGATCGATACGGTGGATCGAGCATGTCTGCGATTCAGTCTACAGCGACGACGGGAAGTATATGGGTCACCGGGCATGCAACCGGGATATTACCGACCGGAAATACCTGGAAGAGCAGCTGTTCCGGCTTAACCAGGTCCAGATGAGCCTGATCCAGAATGCCCACATCTGGCTCATGATCCTTGATGAGATGGGTAATGTGAAGGTCTGGAATAACGGAGCCGAAATGATCAGCGGTTTTACCGCGGCAGAAGCGGTTGGCAATCCGGAACTCTGGAAACACCTGTATCCGGATACCTGGTATCGTGCATTTGTTACCACGAGGATCCGGGAGATTATCGATAAGAAAATATATTTTGAGAATCTTGAAACCAGGATACGCACAAAAACCGGGGATCTACGCTACATATTATGGAACACGCAGAAACACGACAGCCTTCCCGGGGAGCGGGTGAGTTACATCGCTATCGGACGGGATATCACCGACAGCAGGATTGCGCAGAAAAGTCTTGAGTCGCTGGAACGGTTCATGGACCTTAATCCGAATCCGGTACTGAAGACCGATATCGGCGGGGGTGTCATCTATGCCAACAAAGCCAGCAATCCGCTCCTTGCAGCATGGAATTGTACAACCGGTGGCGCGGTCCCTGAAGAGATCAAGGCGGGCATAGACGAGGTTCTTGAAACGTTCCTGCCAAAAAATCTTATCCTGAAAGTCAACTCGACATCATACCGTTTTGACCTGTTTCCCAATCGCGAGGAGACGAGTGTCACCATCTATAGCAGGGTGTGCGGCGATCCGTGTATTCTCTGACAGGGATCTTTCAGGGGGTCTGCTCTTTCGGGTATCTTCCGGGGATCCATTCACCCTACGGAACCGGTAGGTTGAGGGGTTTTCCCAAGACATGAGGGTGCCGGTATCCGGTCCCGGGCAAACCCCTGCCGGAGGAATACTCGCCCCGGTAATTTCCGCCAAGCAGGGATGGGCCGGGGATTGGATCTCACAGCTCGAATTCAGCCCAGACGGCCCCGTGGTCTGAGGCTGCATCGGCCCATTTTTTTACCGAGGTGTACTCATCTTCGATTGGTACCTTCGCATTGGCTGCCATGGTCATGGCCTTGAGATTGTAGATCCCCCGGCGCTCAACACCGGCTTTGCGGAAACGGTCTTTCAGGGGTGCAGACACGAGAATGAAATCGATCTGTTCGAACTTGTCGTAATGATAAGTCCAGCGTTGCACCGGGTCGTCTTTGAACTGGAGCCCGAGGACATCGTGCAGGCCAGGTACCGCAAGCAGGGGTTGCAGCGGGGCGCTCCCCGGGTTGTCGTTGAAATCCCCGGCAACAACGACCCAGTCCTTTTCCAGGTCATAGGACTCTAGGATCTTTGCAACAGCGGTTGCCTGGCGCTCGCGTTTCTTGTCCGCAGTATTGTCCGCATCATATCCCCGGCTCTTGAAGTGGTTGCAGAGGACATGCAGGGACTGCTGGCCGGGGAGAAACACCTCGGCTTCGAGACAGTCACGACTGAAAATGACCGTCTTGCCATCTTTATCGAACATGTGCGTGCGGAGGGTGCCGAACGGGTACTTGCTGTACAGGCCGACATCGATTCCCCGCTGGTCGTTGCCATCGATGAGAAGATCGTAAGGATACCGCGATCCCAGTAACTGGGCATCGAACGACTTCAGCGTAGGCCGGTCTTCCGCCTCGACAATGCACAGGATGTCCGCGTGGATATCCTTGATCACCTGTGCGGTATTTTCCCGGGTCAGTTCCTTAAACGAGTCCGGCCTGAAGGCAACCTCCCCGTCCCAGTCATCACCTTTCCCGTTCGCTTTCACACCAATGATTTTCTGGCCTTTCCTCAGAAACAACTTCCCGCGGTTCTCCCGGACTTCGATGTACCCGCTCAGTTCCCCGGTATACATCCTGACAATCTCCTGCTTGTCGGATTCTGTATACAAGGTTTTTGCGAGCAGGTCCTGGAACTCATTGATTTTTACCAGGATTTGGTCTACGGTGCTGTGGTTCTGAAAATTGAGGGCTTTTGCGCGCTGGAAAAGATTCTGGACATTGAATGAACCGATCCTGAAATATTTTGCCATAATTGCTCCGGAAGCGGTGCAGCAGTACATCCGGCAGCTGCGAGTTATTCGGCTTCACACGACTATTGTATTTTTAATATAATAAATAATTGTAGTGCGGGCACAATATTATATCCGGAACCGGAGATTCCGGTTGGGGCATTTTCTGAGAGGGTGCCTTATGCCGGCACTGTGCCGGAGATTGGAAGCATCACGCAGGTCCTGAACCTGCCGGTATCGCATGACCGATATGATGACATGAAGAGAGTATCCACTCTTCATAAATTTTCGTAAGAACAGAATTACCGTATAAGAAGGAAAAGTGATAGCAGCTTGGTATGGTTCCCGAGGACTCGCGTACCTCAGTACAGCATACTACGTGTTCCGGCTTAACTGCTGGGTTCGGAATGAGACCAGGTGTTTCCCGAAAGCTATGGCCGCTATCACAAATTTAAACATATCATGAAGGTCGTGAACCTCGTGCTGTCCCATGATGGACAAAGAAGACATTATAACGAGAGGCTTCGCTCACCAGTGAAATTTCATAAGAACAAGATACCGTGTAAGAAGGAAAGGTGATAGCAGCTTGGTATGGTTCCCGAGGACTCGCGTACCTCAGTACAGCATACTACGTGTTCCGGCTTAACTGCTGGGTTCGGAATGAGACCAGGTGTTTCCCGAAAGCTATGGCCGCTATCACCACATGTTGTTTGCTTGTTTTTAGATGCAGTGAAGAATTGCTGACAATTCTTCTCCACGCCATACTCCATTTAAGGAATACAGCGTAAGCCAAGGTCCGGATTTGAACCGGAGTGTAGTTGATCTGCAGTCAACCGCGTGGCCGCTCCGCCACCTTGGCAGCCGTGTATGATGATACCCTATCCAATTGGACAGGATATAATTTAAGGTTTGCACAAAGAATTTCGTCTGGGTTTAACGTGGTGAGCACTAGTGTTCGGACGTTAGTACTTGCGGACTGAACACGTCGTTGCCTTCGTGCGTACATCCCAAGCCTATCAAACGGATCTTTTATCCGTGTCCTCAACGGAGTCTCTTTTTAGGCCGGGTTTCAAGCTTAGATGCTTTCAGCTTTTATCCCTTGGCGCGTAGCTGCTCGGCACTGCCTTGTCAGACAA